>JAFQLA010000130.1 GCA_017396725.1 Oscillospiraceae bacterium | reverse complement strand
CGGTCTCGGCGGCCGCATGCAGGGCGTGCCCCGTGAAGACGGGTTTGATATCACCGTTGCCAGCGAGATCATGGCCGTTCTCTGCCTTTCTGCGGACATCCCCGACCTGAAGGAACGCCTTGGCCGCATCGTGGTGGCTTACACCTATGACGGCAAGCCTGTCACCGCCCGCGACCTCAAGGCCGAAGGCGCCATGGCTGCCCTTTTGAAGGATGCTCTCAAGCCCAATCTGGTGCAGACGCTGGAAGGCACTCCCGCCTTTATCCACGGCGGTCCCTTTGCCAACATTGCCCACGGCTGCAACTCCGTGATGGCTACCCGCATGGCTATGCGCCTTTCTGACTACACCGTCACCGAAGCCGGCTTTGGCGCGGATCTGGGCGCGGAAAAGTTCCTGGATATCAAGTGCCGCCTGGCAGGTCTTACTCCCTCCGCTGTGGTAGTGGTGGCTACCGTCCGCGCGCTGAAGAATCACGGCGGCGTTGCCAAGGCAGACCTTAACGAAGAAAATCTGGCCGCGCTGGAAAAGGGCCTTCCCAACCTGCTGCGCCATGTGGATAATATTAAGAATGTATACGGCCTTCCCTGCGTGGTGGCCATCAACGCTTTCCCCACCGATACCGAAGCCGAGCTTGCGCTGGTGGAAGAAAAGTGCCGCGAGCTGGGCGTGAATGTGGCGCTGAGCGAAGTGTGGGCCAAGGGCGGCGAAGGCGGCATTGCCCTGGCAGAAGAAGTGGTGCGCCTTTGCGAAGAGGAAAGCGAATTCCGCTTTGCTTATGAAGACGATGCCGGCATCGAAGAAAAGCTCAACTGCATCGCCTGCCGCGTCTACCATGCTGACGGTGTGGAACTTACTGCCGGCGCCCGCAAGCAGATGAAGGAGCTGGAAGCGCTGGGCTTCGGCAAGCTTCCCATCTGCATGGCCAAGACCCAGTATTCCTTCTCTGACGATCCCACCAAGCTGGGCGCGCCGGAAGGCTTCACCATCACTGTCCGCAACATCAAGGTCTCCGCAGGCGCAGGCTTCCTGGTAGCCCTCACCGGTGAGATCATGACTATGCCCGGTCTTCCCAAGGTGCCCTCCGCCGAGAAGATCGATGTGGATGAAAACGGCAAGATCACGGGTCTCTTCTAAAAAACAAAAGAAGGACAGATGTGCACAGGCGCGTCTGTCCTTCTTTTTCCGTTGACGGAGAGCGGGATTTGTAGTATACTGCAGGAGAAGTGAATAGTGAGCGTCTTTGGGGCAGGGTGAAATTCCCGACCGATGGTACAGTCCATGAACCCGCGCAGCGGGCCGATCCGGTGAGATTCCGGAACCGACGGTAAAGTCCGGATGGGAAAAGACGAACGTGCAGGGGCGAAGCCGTTGGCTTTTGTTTCCCGGCAGGTTTCCCGGGGCGATCATGGAGCGCTTCGGGATTTTTTGTTTGGAGGTAGACCCTATGCGTGAAAAGAAAGTGAGCCGCCTTACCATGGCGGCCATGATGGGCGCGGTGGCCTTTGTGCTGATGTATTTCAGCTTTTCCATCCCTGTGCTCTCTCCCTTTGCGGAATTTGAATTTGCCGCTCTTGCCGAGCTCATCGGCGGCTTTATCCTTGGCCCTGTGGGCGTTTTGGAGATCGTGGGCGTGAAGCTTCTTTTGAAGATCGTTTTCAAGGGCACCCAGTCTATGATGACGGGCGAGCTGCAGAACCTGATCCTCAGCGTGGCCTTCGCTCTGCCTGCCGTGCTCTACTATCGCCGCCACCGCACCAAGAAGGCGGCAGCCATCGGCCTTCTGATCGGCAGCGCTATCAATGTGGTGGCCGCCGTTCTCACAAGCCTCTATATGATCTTCCCCTTCTACATCAGCCTCTACGGCATGGATTGGGACAGTCTTGTGGGCATGTGCTCGGCGGTGAATCCCTGGATCAAGGATGTGCCCACCATGGTGGCCTTTTCCGTGATCCCCTTCAATGTGGCAAAATGCGTGGTGCATTCTCTCATCACCATGCTGGTGTATAAAAAGCTCAGCGTTCCGCTGAAGAAGCTTATCAAGTGAGGTAATAAAGATGAAATTCAGTATGGATAAGACCCTGAACTTCGCGCAGGCCGTGGAGCTGATGTTTGAAAAGCTGGGGGAGAGCAAGATCATGGCCCTTGCCAGCTCCCACAACGATTATGTGATGGTGCGCAATGTCAGCTGTCTTTTCTATGACGGCAAGGTATGGTTCAAGACGGATAAGAACTTCCGCAAGACCCAGCAGCTCTTCGCTAACCCTCAGGTGGCCCTTTGCTGGAGCGGCGTGCAGATCGAGGGCGTGGCCCGCAACTGCGGCCTTGTGGTGGATGAGCCCGGCCGCCGCTTTGAAAAGCTCTATGAAAAGCACCTCTGGGGCAGCTACAACAAGTATTCCCACGAGGATACCGAGATCATCATTGAGGTGAGCCCCAAGTTCGTGGAAGTGTGGGATACCAGCGAGGAAAACTACGCCTATCAGATCTTCATCGACTTTGAAAAGGAGTCGGTGGAAGTCAAGCAGTACGACGATACCAATAAATAAAACGGGGCAAAGCTCTGTTTTGCAAGTTCCCTATCATATTTTGCAAGTAAGCTGCAAAATCTTGCAAAAGTGTTTGCACAAAATTCCTGCGCGGCAAATTGAAGAAGGAAAAGAGGCGGTTTTTATTGAAAAACCGCCTCTTTTTTAGGCGCATTTACAAAAATGAAAATGAGCTTTGCATAATTATTTTTTCTTGTTGCATTTTCTTTCGCGTAGTAGTAGAATGAACTTGTATTCGTACATTTTAATCATAGAAAGGTGATTATATTATGAAAAGACTCGTTACTCTTTCCCTCGCGATCGTTATGATCCTGACCCTCGTTGCCTGCGGCGGCAAGAAGGAACTGACCTTCACCACCGGCGGCGATCAGGGTACTTACTACGGCTTCGGCACCGTTCTGGCTGGCCAGATCAGTGACGATACCGATACCAATGTGACCGCTATCGTTGGCAAGGGCTCCAAGGCCAACATCGAAGCTATGAACATCGGCGACGCTCAGCTGGGCTTCGTTCAGTCCGACGTTATGGCTTATGCTTACAACGGCACCAACCTCTTCGCTGAAGAAGGCGCTATCACTTCCTTCTCCACCATCGCTGCTCTTTACATGGAACAGGTTCAGATCGTTACTCTGGATCCCGAAATCAATTCCGTTGCCGATCTGGCAGGCAAGACCGTTTCCGTTGGTGAAACCGGCTCCGGCGTTTACTTCAACGCTATCGACATCCTTGCCGCTTATGACCTGACCCTCGATGACATCAACCCCACCTATCAGTCCTTCGGCGACAGCACCGAAGCTCTGCAGGACGGTAAGATCGACGCTGCCTTCGTAGTTTCCGGCGCTCCCACCGCTGCCGTTACCTCTCTGGCTGCTACCCGCGATGTTTACCTCGTAGAACTCGATGACGAACACATCGAAAAGCTCATCGCTGCTTCCCCCTACTACACCAAGAATGTCATCTCCGCTGATACCTACGGCATGGCAGCTGACGCTACCACCGTTGCAGTCGGCGCTGTGATCATCGCCCGCGACGATATCTCCGAAGAAGACGCTTACAATGTGATCGCCGGTATCTTCAACGATGTTGACGGTCTTGGCCATGACAAGAAGAGCGAACTGAGCCTTGAGTTCGCCGCTTCCGTTACCGATGTTCCTTATCATCCCGGTGCAGCCAAGTATCTGGCTGAACAGGGCTTCGAAGTTCCCGTTAAGTAATTAAGCTGAAACGACAAGGGACTGCGGCGGTTTTCCGCCGCGATCCCTTGCCGCCTTTTCTAACAGAAATCCGTATTCCATAGGAGAAAATGTCAATGGCTTTGTTTAAGAAAAAAACTGAAGAGATCGAAGCCAAGACTGTGGAGAGTGAAGTTCTGGACACGGAAGCCGGCACCGCGGAAGATGTGGAAGCGATCATGAAGAAGTATGACCGTGAGTCCAACGTCCGCGTGTGGGAAGGCACTCCCAAGTGGATCGTGCGCTTTGTCATGGCTTTCTTCTCTCTTTACAGTATCGGTGTCACCCTCTTTGACAGAGGTCTGCCTGAAGTGCGCCTTTCCGTATTTCTGGGCATGATCGTGATCATCGGCTTCCTTACCTTCCCTGTCCGCAAGGGTAATGTGAAGGTCAATAGTCTCCCCTGGTATGATATCGGCCTTATGGTCGTCGGTGCCACCCCCTTCTTCTATTTCGCCTTCACGGCCAAGGAGATCCTCAACACCGGCTTTGATAAGGTTTCCACCAATCCTGTGCTGCTGACCCTTGCCGTTATCGGCATGCTGGTTCTGGCAGAGCTTTGCCGCCGCAGCGTGGGCCTGCCCATTCTGGTGGTGGTAGGCATCCTTTTGATCTACGCGTTTTCCAATGTGCGCTTCGGCAAGGTCATCGCCGACCTGTTCTACAGCACCAACGGCGTAATGGGCACTCCCATCGGCGCCTGCCAGAAGTTCATCGTTGTGTTTATTATCTTCGGCGCCTTTTTGGAACGCACCGGCGTTGCCAACTTCTTCATCCAGTTTGCTAACGCCATCGCAGGCGCCACCACCGGCGGCCCCGCTAAGGTTGCCGTTATCGCCAGTGCTCTCGAAGGCATGGTTTCCGGTTCTTCCGTAGGCAATACCGTAGGTTCCGGTTCCATCACCATCCCCATGATGAAGCGCCTTGGCTACCGCGGCGAATTCGCCGGCGCGGTAGAAGCTGCCGCTTCCACCGGCGGTCAGATCATGCCCCCCATCATGGGCGCTGCCGCTTTCCTTATGGCAGAGTACACCGGCACTCCCTATCCCACCATCGCCCTCATGGCGATCCTGCCCGCTGTGCTTTACTTTGCCGGCATCTATATCGCCGTGCATCTGGAAGCTAAGAAGCTGGGCCTGCGCGGCATTCCCAAGAATGAGCTGCCCAAGCTGCGCGACCTTGTCAAGAAGATCTACCTGCTGGCTCCGCTGGTACTGCTGATCGTGCTGGTCAGTAACGGTACCCGTTCTCTTGCTTACTCCGCCGCCCTTTCCATCATCGTGAGCATTATCGTCGGCGTGATCAATCCTGACGAGAGACTGAACCTCACCAAGGCTATCGAGGCGCTGGAAGCCGGCGCCAAGGGCACCATCACCGTGGCTGCAGCCTGCGCTATGGCAGGTATGGTAGCCGGCTGCATCACCGTCACCGGTCTTGCATCCAAGCTGCTGCGTACCATCGTTGTGGCCTCCGGCGGCGTGCCCATCATCGCGCTGCTTCTCACCATGCTCTGCTGCATCATTCTGGGCATGGGCGTTCCCACCACCGCAAACTACTGCATCATGGCCGCTACCTGCGCTCCCATCCTCATGAGCGACGAGATCGGCATCACCATGATGGCAGCACACTTCTTCGTGTTCTACTTCGGCATCGTTGCCGATATCACGCCTCCCGTTGCCCTTGCGGCATATGCGGGCAGCGCCATAGCCAAGGCCTCGCCAATGAAAACGGCAGTTACGGCAACCAAACTGGCTATCGCCGCTTTCATCGTGCCGTACATCTTCGCCCTGAACCCCGAAATGCTTCTGGTAGGCTCCAGCTTTATCGATATCGTGATACTGTCTGCCACCAGCCTGCTGGGCCTTTACGGTGTGGCGCTGGGCCTCAACGGCTTCCTTTACAGACCCGTTCCCTGGTATCTGCGTGTCGTTAGTATCGCAGGCGGTCTTGCGCTGATGATCCCCGGCTGGGAAACCGACATTATCGGCCTTGTCTGCATCGGCGGCACCTATCTCATCCAGAGAATGGTTCACAAGAAGGCAGATGCAGCCAACTGATTTTCAGCAATAAAAAAGAGAGAGAGTCTTTCGACTCTCTCTTTTTTGTTGCGTTTTCAGTTATTTCTTTTCCACGAACTTGTCGGCGCCCTGCTTGCAGAGGGGGCAGATCTCAGGAGGAGCGTCGCCCACATGCTCATAGCCGCAGATGGTGCAGACCCAGGTCTTGGCTGCCTTGGGTTCTTCCTTGATCTCGAAGTATTCGAAATCTTCGGGACCGTGCTTGCACAGGGGACAGAGATAATCTTCGG
>JAFQLA010000129.1 GCA_017396725.1 Oscillospiraceae bacterium | reverse complement strand
CTCATCCAGGGCAATGGCGAAAATCACCTTGCCCTGCACATTTTCGAGATGGTTCTGCACCGTATAGTCCATGCCCTGCAGAGAATAGCGCAGCTCTTCGAGGAGCTTGTCGCTTTGCTCGTTTTCAGGCAGGATCACCGTAATGGCCACAGCGGCACCTCCTTTCCTCAGGGGGCAATGGTTTTCAAGTGTTCCATGGTTTCGCGGATGCGGTCAAGGAGCTTTGCGCCAAGGGGCAGGCGCTCCACCTCGATCTCCCCTGCCATGCGGTTTTTGGCGCCCATGAAAATACCGTCAAGGTAAGTGCTGGAGCAGTGCCACCGGCCCCGAAGCAGCAGCACCACGGAGATGGCTGCCGAAGAGAGGGCGGGCGCCACATAGGGCTTGAAGCCAAGGCGGCGCATGGCGAGATTGGCGGTTTTGGTAAGCTCGGTGAGCTCCTGACTCAAGGCGTCATCATAATTTTCGATGGAGTTTGCGATGATAAGCCCTTCGCCGTGGGGCCCGAAAGCACGGCCCTCGGTCAAAAAGGCGGCAAAGCGCGCATCGCGCTTGGCATAATAGGCGGCGCGGGCATTCATAACCCCAAGGCCGAAGCCCCGCACCTGACGGGTGTGAAGGCCCTGATAGTCCACTTCCCCCGCCTCATTTTTGTTGCTTGCCATAAGAGCGGCACGGCAGAGGGGATCCACAGGATCGCTGACCACGCAGAAAAGGCCCTGATAGTTTTCCTCACGGGCCCGCTTGGCGTACATAGAGACCAGCTCACGGTTGAGTTCATACTGGGCCATGCGCACATCCCCCGTTTTCACAGCCGTATCGGGGATGAAGCGTGAGGCGCAGAAAAGGAACACATCGCAGCTGAAAAGCTCTTCCATGGGGACAACTTCCACCTTGGGCAGGGCCTCATACTCCCAGGGATAGGCCACCTGCTCCATTTCAAATTCCCACCGCGCGGCGGTATCTTCACGCACATCGCAGATGCCGATGGTGGAGATCACATCCCCGCCCAGAAGGCGAAGGCCCGTGAGCATGGTGCTGCCCACATCGCCCAAAGCGAGGATATGGACTCTGCGCTTGCCCGTTTTCATGGGGGCAAGGAGTTCTTCCCAGCGGGGGTGGGCATAGTTCACGGCGCGGACGCGGCCCTCCGCCACGGCGCGCGCCAGTTCGGCGTCCACTTCCGCAGGGGCGGTGACGGTGAGGCTCTCAGGGCCTTCTTCTACGGTGAATAGCCCCGCATCCGTCACACGGAAGGAGTCACGGCCCGCAAGGGGAGCGCGGCGGAAAAGGAAGATGACTTCACCCTCGCCGCAGTCCGCTGCCTTGGGGAAGGGCAGGTCGCCTTCAAAAGCGCAAAGGCGCAGGCCCTTATACTGATAGTAAAACATATTATCCTCCGATCACGATCTTCAGATCCCGCGAGCGCATGCGAAGGAGCATCTCCAGATCGTTTTCCACATAGGTGGAAGCGGTGCGGCTGGGATCGTAGCTCACGCAGCTGCCCTTGTCGGGATAGAGGGGGGAGATGATGGCGTCACTGAGGCGCTCCAGCGTCAGCGTGCGGGAGAAGGCCCCGCAGTACTCCATTTCCAGCGCCATAAGGATATCCCGGGCGTTTTCCAGGCAGCAGCGGGAGAGGGCGTAAGCGCCGCCGTCAGCGCAGTCTTCGCCGAAATCGGGGGGCGCGTAGGGCAGCACACGGTTGATGGCGGGGTTGAAGGTGCCGTCATTATCCTCGCGGCGGACAGAGTCGCCGCCGATGAAGGGATAGAGGGTGGATTCCACAAGGCGGAAGCGGAGGTTGGGCAGATAGTAGATGCACTCGGCATCGCAGCCCATCTCCTGCACCGTATCACGGCCAAGGCCCGTAAGGTAGCCAAGCAGCACCCCGTCCACCTTGGCGCCCTCAGCCTCCATCAGCGGGATCACCCGCTTGAGGCGCTTGCCGTCATTGAGCATATCGTCCACAAGGATGGCGGGACGGTCAAAGGCGTGGATGACCTTCACCTGATTTTCAAGGGTGGAGTAGCCGGGGTAGGACTCGATGGTGAAGGAGGAGAGATCCGGCTCATAGACCTTATCGGTATGCAGCGTCTTGGTGACGGTATTGGGCACAGCGGCGGTGCGGAGGATCTTGCCGATGGGCACGCAGATCTTCTCACCCAGCACGCGGGGATCGGTGGGTACGGCGGGCACGCCGTTCATCTCGGTGATGCGGCGCACCAGACGGCGGTGCAGCAGCGTTGCCGAAATGGAGAGCACCAGGTTACCGGGATAGAGGGTGGTGAGTGTCAGCTGCAGTTTCTGATGGGCGCGCATCAAGGCCGCGGCGATGCGGGGATTTTCCGAAAACGGCGCCTTGATGACGGTATCCATATTGCGGGAGAGAACGATGGGCCGGCGCATATCCACCGCAAGGAGCTCCTTGCAGCCGGGAATAGCGGGGCCTGCCACAAAGCCCTGCAGCGTCAGCACGGAGCGGACATAGGCGGGCACGGCGGCGGAATAGGGGGAATAGAAGGCAAAGGTATATTCCTCCCGCAGCGCGGAAGCCAAAGCCTCCGTCAAAAGGTACTGGCTCAGCTCCGCCTGCGCGGGGCCCTTGGGAACATAGAGGCCGGAAATGGCGATGATCTTGCCCCCTGCCCGCTCACGGACGAAGGAGGAAAGGCGGGTGTCGCCAAGGCGGTCGTACAGCCGGTCGGAGGAGAGATAGCGGTAGGTCACAAGGCCAAGGATATCATCCGTTTTTTCGTGGCGCAGCGTCAGGGCGGTGTCGCCGTTTTTCTGCACCGCCTTCAAAAAGACGCCTGCCTCGCCCCAGCGGGAAAGAAGGCCTGTGCGCAGCTCCTCACAATCGGCGTCGCTAAGGGCCTTATGGTGGTGGAAGAAGTATTCCTCCGCCTGCAGCACGGGCTTATTCTCCGGCTCGCGGAGATAGAGGCTGTGGCGGTAGATATATTCCTGCGCCATGGGGTCAATGAGGTTGGAGATGTCGCGGTTGGCGTCGATAGCCTCGCGGATGCGGGTGGAGGAGATATCCTCCAGATAGGCGGGAAGCTTGAATTCCACCACCTTGCCGCGGATGCAGGAGGTATCTGCCGCCTTTTCACGGCCGCGGCGGAAGATGACATGGTGGAAGGAATGGATGGAATGCTCCGTGGGCTCGGCGCGGTAGGCGGAGGCGCCCTGCACCACATCGCTGCCCACTACGATATAAAGCTCCTTGCCGCGGAAGGCATCCTTCAGCGCTTTGAGATTTTCCTCGTTGGTAAGGTTCACGGGGAAATTCTCAGGGAACACATGAACATGGAACTCGTCCGCCACGGAGGTGGTGGCAAGGCGGCGGCGGACACGGTGCGGCTGGGTCTTTTTGGACCAGCTGAATTCATCGATGGCCAGCATCACCTCAAAGCCAAGGTCACGGATGGTGCGCACGATGCCCTTGTGGGAAAGGGTGAAGGGGTCGAAGGTGCCGGGGAAGAAGGCGATCTTTTCCCGCTCTTCGAAGGTAAAGCCGCCGTGGAGCTGCTGCTGGGCGGTGATGAAGCGGTAAATTTCGCCCATGGTGGCGGCGCGGTAGAAGAAGGTGAGGTCGCTGCCGCCGGCTTCATCCATCAAGAAGAGAATCTTCTTGGCGGCAAGGGCGAAGGCGTTGCGCTTTTCCTCCTGCGAGAGGACGCGGGAGCCGAAGACCCGCTCGCCCAAAACCAGCAGCGCCTCACGGCGCACTTCATCACGGAAGCCGCCAAGGCCCTTCAAAAGCATGCCCAGCAGGCGGCGCTGGCGGGCGCGGTAATGCTCCTCGCTTTCGCGGAAGCGGCCGCGGTAGCTCTCGTAATTTTCATAGAGCACGCCCACGGTGGCGAGGGCGGCGGAAACGATGGCGGTATTGGCGCTGCAAAGGGAGGATTCGATGCTGTTGAGGGCTTCATCCAGCAGCGCGGGGGAAAGGTAGAGATAGAAGCGGCCCAGATAGCCGGGGATATACTTGGCATATTCCTGCTGCCCCGTTTCAAGGCCGCGGGTCAGTTCCACGGCCACCTCGTTGCGCTGATCCACATAGAGAAGAGGCGCGATGCGCAGCAGCACGGCGCCTGCCGTGCGGCGGATGGTGACCTGCTCGCTGACCATAAGGAGGTTGGAGAGGTGGGTGGCGATATGGAGCACCTGAGAGGCCGAGCTGTTGGCTGCCGCCATCTGCAGCAGGGCAATATTGTGCTTTTTCACCATCCACGGCGTGGCGGATTTCAGGTTTTCAAGGAAGATCACGGAGATCTCGTCATCCCGCAGGCCGCGCAAAGCCGCGCTGCCCTCCTGAGGATCCAGCAGCACCGCGCGGCGCAGCTGCAGGGCGCGGTGATCGTCCACACGGAGCTTTTCCAAAGCGGCGCGGGCTTCTTTTTCGACGCGCTCCTCCTCCAGCAGCTTTTCCAGAAGGGCCAGCACCGCGCCGCGGACAGCAAGGCTCCTGCGCTCGGAAGCGGCAGAGGCGAAGGTGACGATGCGGTGGAAATCCTTTTCCGAGCAGCCGCTCAGAGGCATGGAGGTGGCGGTATCCAGCAATGTGAAAACGGTCATATCGTCCATCCCGTCCTTCATGCGGAAAAACCGCAGGAAGATGGCGGTGAATTCACCGCGGCGGTGGACGTCACACCGCTGCAGCAAGGACTCCAGCACCGTTTTGAGGGTGTAGTGGAGCCAGCGGCGGTGGAAGGCGATGGTCTTGTGGTCGGGATAGAGGATGCGGGAGATATAGAACTCCG
>JAFQLA010000128.1 GCA_017396725.1 Oscillospiraceae bacterium | reverse complement strand
GGATCAGCTCATCGGTGGTGGTGACATCGTCGTGGATGACGGCAGCCAGTTCCACCAGCAGGTTATCGGCAAGAGGATACATCTTGGGCCAATCGGTGATGTTGGGGCCCATAATCAGTTCTACGCTGGGGTCTGCCTTGCCGTAACCGTAATAGAGACGGTTTTCGTAAACCTTTTTATCGAAGTGGTATTCGTGGCGGACGGGGGAATAGTCGATGTCGGTGGCTGCGGTGATGCGGCCGCCGTTGAGAGCGGTGGCAGCGATGGAGCGGGAGTCCATAAGGCACACGCCTGCAAACTGGCCTTCGCCGGGCTTGGAACCTTCGCGGTTGGGGACGTTACGGGTGGTGTGACGGAGGGAGAGACCGTTGTTGCTGGGCACATCGCCTGCGCCGAAGCAGGGGCCGCAGAAGCTGGGCTTGATAACAGCGCCGCTGGCAAGAAGGTCGCCGGTGGCGCCGATCTTGGTCAGTTCCAGAGAAACGGGAACGCTGGTGGGGTAGACGGAGAAGGAGAAATAGCCGTTGCCGGTGCTGCCGCCTGCCATGATCTGGGCAGCTTCATCGATGTTGTCGAAAAGACCGCCGCTGCAGCCGGCAATGATACCCTGATCCGCCCAGACGCCGCCGTCGCGCACCTTGTCGGTGAGCTTGGGAGCAGCCTTGGGGAAGCGGCGCTTGGCTTCTTCTTCCACACCGCGGAGGATCTCTTCGGCGTTTTCCAGGAATTCGTGGATGGTATAAGCATTGGAGGGGTGGAAGGGCAGGGCGATCATAGATTCCACCTTATCCAGTTCAATGTGGATCATGCGGTCATAATAGGCAACCTTGCCGGGTTTGAGCTCGCGGTAAGCCTCTTCGCGGCCGTGGGTGCGGAAGAAACCGCGGGTCTCCTCGTCGGTTTCCCAAATGGAAGAGAGACAGGTGGTCTCAGTGGTCATGACATCGATACCGTTACGGAAGTCGATGGGCAGATCCTTGATGCCGGGGCCTACGAATTCCAGCACGCGGTTATTGACATAGCCGTTTTCAAAGGTGGCCTTTACAAGGGCGATAGCCACGTCGTGGGGGCCGATGCCGCGGCGGGGCTTGCCGGTGAGGTACACCATGACTACCTCGGGCATATTCACATCCCAGGTGTTTTTCAAAAGCTGCTTGGCAAGCTCGGGGCCGCCTTCGCCCACAGCCATGGTGCCAAGGGCGCCGTAGCGGGTATGGGAGTCGGAACCGAGGATCATCTTGCCGCAGCCGGCCATTTCTTCGCGGGCATAGGAGTGGATAACGCTCTGGTTGGCGGGCACATAGATGCCGCCGTACTTCTTGGCAGCGGAAAGGCCGAAGACATGGTCATCTTCGTTGATGGTGCCGCCTACGGCGCAGAGACTGTTGTGGCAGTTGGTGAGAGCGTAAGGAATGGGGAATTCCTTCATGCCGGAGGCACGGGCCTGCTGAATGATGCCTACATAAGTGATATCGTGGGATACCATCGCATCAAAACGGATGCGGAGCTTATCGGGATCGGCAGAGGTATTGTGGGCCTGCAGGATGCCGTAGGCCATGGTGGCTTTTTTGGCTTCGGCAGGGGAGAGAGCGGCGGTTTCGCAGGGAACGCCGTCCACTAAAAACATACCTTTATCGATGAGATGAACCATGGGGAGACCTCCTCTATTGTATAGCGCCGCATAGGCGGCGGAGAAAATTCGCATACTGTACAATGTTAATATAGTGCGGCAAAATGAATTTGACAAGTGTTTTTTACAGGGAAAAGGCAAAAAGATGGAAAAATTTAAAAATGCAAGATTTTGTTCGAAAACTTTCAAAAAATGAAAGTTTTATTGCTTTAGTGAAATAAAGCAAATTGAGAATGTAAAAACATAAAAAGCTTGTAATTATCAACAAATTTGAAAATTGTTCTGAATTGGGTTGACGAAAAGCCAAGGATTGTAGTATGCTTGTGGAAACGAAATAAGAAATTTTATTTTTCCGATTATGCAAAAATTATCGGAGATAAGGAGGTAGCGTCATATGGCTGTAGCACAGCTCGTCAATGCTTATGTGCAGGACTTTTATGAACACATGTCGGAAGTCTATTCCATCGATCCTCATTTTTACAAAGACCAGCATGTAAAACGCGGCCTTCGTAATGCGGACGGCACCGGTGTTATCGCCGGCGTCAGCAAGATCGGTTCCGTACAGGGTTATACCATCGATGAAGGGGAACGCGTTCCCATGCACGGTAAACTGTATTACCGCGGCATCAGCGTGGAGGATATCGTTTACTACACCCAGAAGAATAACCGCTTCGGCTTTGAAGAAGTGGCATACCTTCTGCTGCTGGGCCACCTTCCCAACCAGACCCAGTACAACCGCTTTTCCGAGATCATGGCTGCGGCCCGCAAAATGCCCGAGGGCTTCACCGAGGATATGATCCTCAAAGCGCCCAGCCGCAACATTATGAACCAGTTGGCCCGCAGCGTACTGGCGCTGTATTCCTTTGACCACAACCCCGAAGATATTTCTATGGAAAATCTTCTGCGCCAGTCCATCGAGCTCATTGCCCGCTTCCCCCTGATCGCTGCCAACGCCTATCAGGCAAAGCGCCATTATTTTGACGGCGGTTCTCTCTATATCCACAATCCCTATCCTCACCTCTCTGTAGCGGAAAATCTGCTGCGTATGAGCCGCAAGGATAAGGTCTATACTCCGGAAGAAGCCCACCTTCTGGACCTC
>JAFQLA010000127.1 GCA_017396725.1 Oscillospiraceae bacterium | reverse complement strand
GTCTTTACCCCTGCGGTGAAGGCGCAGGATACGCAGGCGGCATTCTCTCCGCCGCGGCGGACGGCATGCGCTGCGCAGAAAAAGTTTTGGAGGTATACCGATGAACCGTACCATTGGCGTTGTCACTTCTTTCCACAGTGACGCACATAAAGAAAAAATCAATGCCGCAGCCGAAAAGCTGGGCTTTTCCGTTCGCTATTTCGCGTCCGATGCCGAAGCAGAAGCCCATGTTGCTGACTGCGAGATCCTTTTCAGTCATTCTTCCCCCGAACTTCTGAAAAAGGCCGAAAATCTCAAATGGTTTTGCTGCGACTTTGCCGGTGTGGACAAGTACCACGATCCCGCCGTCTTCTGCCGTGAGGATTGCCTGCTTACCAACTCTTCCGGCGCTTACGGCATTGCCATTGCCGAGCATTTGGTAATGGTCTCTTTGATGCTGACCCACCGCTATTTTGATTATCAGCCCTGCGTTACCGACGGCCGCTGGGGCACCGATGATATTCCCATCCGCTCCATCATTGGCTCTACCATCACCGTGCTGGGCACCGGCGACATCGGCACCGAATTTGCCCGCCGCGCCAAGGCATTGGGTGCCAAATGTATCCGCGGTGTACATCGCTCTGCCTCCCCCATCGATGCCGCCTTTGATGAAAATCACACCCAGAGCGAGCTGGATTCTCTCCTGCCCGATACTGACCTTCTCATTATGTGCCTTCCCTCCACCGCAGATACGGTGGGCATTCTCAGCCGTGAGCGCATCGCTATGCTGCCCCGCCATGCCTGCGTGTGCAATGTAGGCCGCGGCACCGCCATCGATCAGGAGGCGCTGATGGAAGCGCTTCACGCCGGCCGCATCGCAGGCGCCGCGCTGGATGTGGTGGTTCCCGAACCCATCCCCGTGGATCATCCTCTGCTGAAAACCCCCAACCTGATCATCACCCCCCACTGCGCCGGCAACATGGCTCTGGCCTACACCTGCGACAAGGTGGTGGATATGTTCCTTACCGATCTTGCCCACTATGCCAAGGGCGAAAAGCTCACCTATCTCGTAAACCGAAAGGTCGGATATTGATGCAGATTTATTTTGCTCCCATGGAGGGTGTCACGGGATATGTGTTCCGCAAGGCGCAGCATGAAATGTTCCCCGGCGCGGACAAGTATTTCTCCCCCTTCATCTCTCCTACGCAGAATTATGTCTTTGCCTCCAAGGAGTTAAAGGATATTGCCCCTGAGAACAATGAAGGCCTGTCCCTTGTGCCCCAGATCCTCACCAACAATGCCGATTATTTCCTTTGGTGCGCGCAGGAGCTGCAGGCTATGGGATACAAAGAGGTCAATCTGAACCTTGGCTGCCCCTCCGGTACCGTCACCGCCAAGCGCAAGGGTTCGGGGCTTCTTGCCTATCCCGAAGAGTTGAAACGCTTTCTTGACGAGATCTTTGCCCGCTGCGGCGTTGACATCTCGGTAAAAACCCGGCTGGGCAAAAAAGAGCCCGAAGAATTCGAGGCGCTCCTTGCCCTCTTCTCCCGCTACCCTATGAAGGAGCTGATCATCCACCCCCGTGTGCAGCCCGATTTCTACAAGGGGACCATCCGCATGGCATGGTATGATTACGCGCAGGAAAATACCGCTCTGCCTCTTTGCTACAACGGCGATATTTTCTCCCCGGCTGACCTTGCCGCTTTCAAAGAAAGCCATCCTCGGCAGGAAGTCATCATGGTGGGGCGCGGTGCCGTAGCCAATCCCGCGCTGATCCGTGAGCTTCGGGGCGGAGCCGCCATCACCAAGGAAGAACTGCAGCAGTTTCACGAGCGGCTCTACAGCGGCTACCGTGAGGCGCTGGGCGGCGGCAAGCACGCTCTCTACCGCATGCGGGAATGGTGGTTCTACGGAAGCTGCCTTTTGGAAGGCTACGAAAAACCCCTTAAGCAGATCCGCAAGGCCGAATATTTCGGTGCATATGAAGCAGCCGTAGCAGCCCTTTTCCGCGATTGCGACCTCGCTGCCGCTCCCTGTTTCAATCCCGCGCAGCATTAATAAAAAGGAGGTAGCCCATGAAGTGGCTGGAACATTTTAAACTGGTATCCCGACACCGCCGTCTTGTGCGGCAGGGCTGCTTCAAGCTGGGTCTGTACCGTCAGGGTCTCACCCATGACCTGAGCAAGTTTTCCCCCACGGAGTTTCGCGTGGGCGCCAAATACTTTCAGGGCTTCCGCAGCCCCAATGACGCTGAGCGTGCGGACACGGGGCTGAGTCTTTCCTGGCTTCACCACAAAGGCCGCAACCGCCACCATTTTGAGTATTGGATCGACTATAATATCCTTCCTGAAGGAAAGGTCGTCATGGGCGGATGCAAGATGCCGGAAAAATATGTAGCAGAGATGTTTTGCGACCGCATTGCCGCCTGCAAGCTCTACCACAAGGAAAAATATACCGACGCCGACCCCTATCTTTACTATGCCAAAAGCAAGGATCATATTATGATCCATCCCGAAACGGCAACGCTGCTGGAGGATATGCTTTTGCGGCTTAAAGATGAGGGCGAGGAGGCGGCCTTTGCCTATGTGCGGCGCGAGATCCTCAAAAAGAAATAAAAAAAGACCTGCCGTACGGCAGGTCTTTTTTATGTAAGTGATCTTACTTGTTGGAGAGGTATTCGTCGATGGACTTTGCAGCCAGCTTGCCTGCGCCCATAGCCAGAATAACGGTAGCTGCACCGGTAACAGCGTCGCCGCCGGCATAAACAGCTTCACGGGAGGTAAGGCCGGCTTCGTTAACGATGATGCCGCCCTTCTTGTTGATCTCAAGGCCCTTGGTGGTGTCCTTGATCAGGGGGTTGGGGGAAGTGCCCAGAGACATGATGACAGCGTCAACGGGAAGTTCGAATTCGGAACCTTCCTTGACAACGGGACGACGACGGCCGGAAGCATCGGCTTCGCCCAGTTCCATTTCCACGCAGGTCATGCCGCAGACTTCACCGTTTTCATTGCCGGTGATGCTGATGGGGTTGTTGAGGGTCTTGAAGATGATGCCTTCTTCGATAGCGTGCTCAACTTCTTCGTGACGAGCGGGCAGTTCTTCCATACCACGACGGTATACAACATAAACTTCAGCGCCCAGACGCTTGGAGCAGCGAGCTGCGTCCATAGCTACGTTACCGCCGCCGACAACTGCAACGGTCTTGCCCTTGAGAGGCATGATGGGAGTATCGGAACTGTCACGGTAAGCCTTCATGAGGTTGATACGGGTCAGGAACTCGTTAGCGGAGTATAC
>JAFQLA010000126.1 GCA_017396725.1 Oscillospiraceae bacterium | reverse complement strand
TACGGGGATGCCGTACGCCAACCGGGTGACACGGACATCGAAGGGCTTGAGAAGGCGCGCAAGGTACATGGCGGTAGCTTCCCCTTCGGTATCGGGATTGGTAGCCATGATGATCTCGGTGATATCGCCCTTGCTGACGCGCTCAAGAAGAGATTTGATCTCCAGATCATCAGGCCCCACATGATTCATGGGGGAGATGACGCCGTGGAGCACATGGTAGAGACCGTTGTATTCACGGGAGCGCTCGATAGCCATCACATCCCGGGGATCGGCCACCACGCAGACGGTGGAGGTATCCCGCTTGGGAGAGGCGCAGATGCTGCAAAGGCCGCCTGCGGTGAGATTCTGGCAGACAGGGCAGCAGGTCACATTTTTCTTGGCGCTGACGATAGCGTCCGCGAATTCCTGGGCTTCCGCCTCGCTGAGGCTCAGCACATGGAAGGCAAGGCGCTGAGCGGACTTACCGCCGATGCCGGGAAGGCGGGCAAACTGTTCTACCAGTTTTTCCAGCGGAACGGGAAAGTATTCCATAAGTTCTGCCCCCGTTTTTAGCCCCGCAGAGCGGCGATGCGTGCAGGGATGTCCTCTGCCTTATATACGGCGCTTCCGGCTACCAGAACGTTTGCGCCGGCTTCGATGCAGGTCTTGCAGGTGACGGGATCCACGCCGCCGTCCACTTCCAGTTCGCAGGCGGGATTGCCTTCGTCGATCATCTTGCGGATGGCAGTGACCTTGGGCATCTGATCGGCCATAAAGCTCTGACCGCCAAAACCGGGTTCTACAGTCATCACAAGGATCATCTCCACTTCCTTCAGGAAGGGAAGGGCGGCTTCAGCGGGAGTTGCGGGCTTTAAGACAATGCCGGCCTTTTTGCCCTTGGCATGGATCTTGCGGATGGCTTCGTGGATATTTTCCTCGGTGTCGGATTCCACATGACAGGTGACGATATCGGCTCCGGCATCACAAAAAGCTTCCACATAGCGCACGGGGCGCTCGATCATAAGATGTACATCCAGAGGAAGAGAGGTGGTGGGGCGGATGCACTTCACCACGGGGATACCGATGGAAATATTGGGCACAAAGAGGCCGTCCATTACATCGACATGAACATAATCAGCGCTGGAAATACGGCCGATGTCGCGTTCCAGATTAGCAAAGTCAGCAGAGAGAATAGAGGGCGCGATCTTGATCATAGCAATCACCTGTCCTTTATCTTTTTCGGCGGCGCAGCAGGCAAAAATGCCCCAAGCCGCATACCTTTCATCATATATCATTCTATCAAACCAAGGCGCGGATTGCAACGGAAAAAGGGAGGTATCCTTTAAGGATACCTCCCTTTTCATTAAACGATCAGGCTGCAGAGAAGGTCGGTGTAGCTGCTGGGGTCTTCGGGGGCGAAGCCTGCGATGAGCTGCGCCTGCGTAAGGAGGACGGTGGCAAGCTTTTTGGCCTTTTCCTCATCTTCGCTGCGGGCCTTTTCCATGGCGGCAAAGACGGGGTGAGAGGTGTTGATCTCCAGAATGCGCTTGGCCTTGAGCTGCAGTTCGGGCTGAGCCACAGCAAAGTATTTTTCCATTTCGAAGGTGAGACCCTCGCCGCTGGAAAGGCATACGGGATGGCTCTTGAGTTTTTTGGAGGCTACCACATCGGTGACGGCATCGCCCAGGGCTTCCTTGATGAAATCCAACGTGGGCTTGGCGGCGGAGAGGGATTCCTCCGCTGCAGCGTCCTTTTCTTCCTCAAGGCCCAGATCGTCATCCAGCACGGAGCGGAAGGGTTTATCCGCATAGCTCTGCAGGGCTTCCAGCAGGAATTCGTCGATCTTATCGGTGAGATAGAGGATCTCCAGATTCTTTTCTTTGAGAAGCTCAGTCTGAGGCAGCTTATCGATGGCGGCGGTGCTTTCGCCGGAGGCAACATAGATGAACTTCTGGCCTTCGCTGCAGCGGTCCGCATATTCCCGCAGACTTACGGGTCTCTTTTCGGTGGAGGAATAGAAGAGCAGCAGATCCTGCAAAAAGTCCTTTTTAGCGCCGAAGTTTTCCACGATGCCCAACTTCAGCACACGGCCAAAGCTGGCGAAGAACTTTTCATAGCCTTCACGGTCATCGCGGAGCATGCGTTCCAGCTCACCCTTGATCTTCTTTTCCAGATTGTTGGCGATGACCTTCAGCTGGCGGTCATGCTGGAGAAGCTCACGGGAAATATTCAAAGAGAGATCGGGGGAATCTACTACGCCGCGAACGAAATTGAAGTAGGGGGGCAGCAGATCCTCGCACTGGTCCATGATCATCACGCCGGAGGAGTAGAGCTGCAGGCCGGGCTTAAACTCAGTGGTGTAGTAATCCATAGGCGCCTTGGCGGGAACAAAGAGCAGCGCTTTGTAGGTGACGGCACCTTCAGCGGAAACAGAGATCACAGACTGGGGATCCATGTAGTCGCCAAAGCGGCCCTTATAGAAATCGTTGTACTCTTCCTTGCTGACCTCACTCTTCTTGCGCTGCCAGAGAGGCACCATGGAGTTGACGGTCTCTTCTTCAATGTATTCTTCCCACTCGGGCTTGTCCTCAGGGCAGCCTTCTTTTTTGCGCATTTTGGGCATATCCATAAGGATGGGATAGTGGATATAGTCGGAATACTTTTTGATAAGAGCGTACAGCCGGCGCGCATCCAGATAGTCGCTGAAGGAATCATCTTCGGTATCAGGCTTGATGTGCATGACGATCTCGGTGCCGATGCTGTCCTTTTCGCATTCCCGCACAGTGTATCCATCCGCGCCGGAGGACTGCCAGCACCAGGCGGTATCGTTATCATACTTCTTGGTGATAACGGTGATGGCGTCAGCTACCATGAAAGCGGAGTAGAAGCCCACGCCAAACTGACCGATGATATCCACATCGCTGTCCTCGTCCATTTCCTTGCGGAAACGGTAAGAGCCGGAAGAGGCGATAACGCCCAGATTATTTTCCAGATCCTCCTTATCCATACCAATACCGTTATCGGTGACGGTGAGGATGCGGTTTTCCTTGTCGACAGAGATGCGGATCTTGAAATCGCTGCGGTTAAGACCCAGCTTGTCATCGGTCAGGGCCAGATAAGAGAGCTTATCCATCGCGTCGCTGGCGTTGGAAATGATCTCGCGCAGGAAGATCTCCTTGTGGGTATAGATGGAATTGATCATCAGATCCAAGAGACGCTTGGATTCTGCTTTAAACTGTTTTTTTGCCATGGTACAGGACCTCCTTCGATACTGTGTTAGCACTCGGCGGTCTCGAGTGCTAACATGGATAATGATAGCACAACTGCCGCAATTTGCAAGGGGGTAAGGGGAGAAAAGTTGTGTCCAGTTTGTTAAAACTGCGCCGATCCCTTTACGAAAACTGTTTTTTGTATTATGATAATATCATTCTAGAAAACTGAGGCGTTTTATGGGCTTTTTCAGAAAAATCGGAAACGCGCTGGCGCGTTTTATGTACGGAAGAAACGGATTTGACCAGTTGGGTATTGCCATGCTGTGGCTTTGCATCATCCTTGATATTGCGGGGATCTTTGTAAAGTCCACGCTTCTCAGCGCGGCAAGCCTTGCTTTGTGGGTGCTGGTGATCTTCCGCATGCTCTCCAAGAATCTTGCCAAGCGCCGGGATGAAAACAGCGCTTATCTTCGCTTGATCTATCAGCTCAAGAATAAGACGCGGAATTATAAGCAGCGCCGGCAGGATACTGACCACAAGTATTTCACCTGCAAAAGCTGCAAAACCGTCTGCCGTGTGCCTGTTGGTAAAGGTAAGATCCGCATCACCTGTCCCAAATGCGGCAACAAGATCGATGCCAGGACCTGATTTGCAAAAATAAAAAGCTGTGATCCAACGGATCACAGCTTTTTTTCGTTTACAGCACCTTGGCAAGGAAGGTTTTGAGTCTCTCGCTCTTGGGGTGGGAGAAGATCTCATCGGGGGTGCCCTGCTCGGTAATGCGGCCCTCGTCCATAAAGAGGTCTCGGCTGCCTACTTCGCGGGCAAAGCCCATTTCGTGGGTAACCACGACCATGGTCATGCCGTCATCAGCCAGCTGCTTCATAACTTCCAGAACTTCGCCTACCATTTCGGGGTCAAGGGCGGAGGTGGGTTCATCGAAGAGCATCAGCTTGGGTTTCATAGCCAGCGCGCGGACAATGGCAATGCGCTGCTTCTGGCCGCCGGAAAGCTGAGCGGGGTAGGCATCGATCTTTTCGGAAAGATCCACTACCTTCAAAAGGCGCTCAGCCTCTGCGTCAGCCTCGGCCTGCTTCATAAGACCGGTGCGGACGGGAGCAAGGGTGATATTCTTGCGGATGGTCATGTTGGGGAAGAGGTTGAAGTGCTGGAATACCATGCCCATCTGGCGGCGGACGGAGTCGATATTGACCTTGGGGTCGGTGATCTCGGTACCGTCAAAGGTGATGGTGCCTGCGGTGGGGAACTCCAGCAGGTTCATGCAGCGGAGGAAAGTGGATTTGCCGGAGCCGGAAGGCCCGATGACAACCACTTTTTCACCGTGGGAGATGTGCTCGGTGATATCCTTGAGGACCAGATGGTCACCAAAGGACTTGGAAAGATTTTTAACGTCGATCACTTTCGCGCAGCCTCCTTTCCAGTTTGCCCTGCAGATAGGTAAAGAGCATCACCAGCAGAAGATATACAATGGCGATGCCGATGTAGGGGAACATGACGCTGTAGGTCTTGGAACCCACGGCCTTTGCTGCGTATACCAGTTCCTTGCCGCCGATAACGGAAATGAGGGCGGTATCTTTGAAGAGGGTGATGAATTCATTACCCAAAGAGGGGAGAATGTTCTTGAAGGCCTGAGGGATGATGATAAAGCGCATGGTGTCAAAATAATTGAGACCAAGGGAGCGGCCGGCTTCCCGCTGGCCGATATCCACGCCCATCAGACCGCCGCGGACGATCTCCGCCACATAAGCGCCGGAGTTGAGACCCAGACCGAATACACCGACCATGGTGAAGTTGCGGCTGTTGGCGAAGACAACAAAGCCGAGGATCAGCAGCTGCACCATCATGGGGGTGCCGCGGATGACGGTAGTATACACCTGGCAGAGGGCATTGAAGAAACCGAGAATGGGATTCTTCACGCCGGGGCGCTGCTGATCGTGCATGGTGCGGACAACCGCCACCACAACACCCAGCGCCACGCCCAGGATCAGCGCAAGGATGGTGACCTGAATGGTGGAGAGGATGCCGTCCAGATAAAGCTTCCAACGGCCGCCTTCACAGAATGCGCGATAAAACTGGAAGAAAAATTCTTCCCATGCGGAAACGCTTCCGCCGGCGGTCAGCTCCGCCGAGATGTCAGCATAAAGTTGAGCCCAGTTCAATGGAGGGCCTCCTTTCTTGTGGAGAACCGAAGGAGGGGGGCCGGTGCCTCCCTCCTTCAGCGTTTAGCAAATCAGATTAAGCGGCGGGGATGTACTTGTCGATGATCTCCTGCAGCTTGCCTTCTTCCTTCAGTTCAGCGATGGCGCCGTTAACTGCTTCCAGAAGAGCGGTGTTGTCCTTAGCGATACCGATAGCATAATCTTCGTTAGCGAATTCGGTGTCGAGGATCATGAGGCCGGGGTTGGCCTTAACGAATTCCTGAGCGGGTGCGTTGTCGATAACGACGCAGTCAACCTGATCGTTCAGCAGAGCCTGAACAGCGGAAGCACCGTTGTCATAGGGGGTGACGTGATCTTCGCCGAAACCGTCTTCTTCAACAGGGGCAGAGCAGTAGATGTAACCGGTGGTGCCCTGCTGGGTGCCGATCATGTATTCGCCCATGTTGTCCAGAGTGATTTCGGAACCTTCCTTCACGATAACGACCTGAACGCCGTTAGCATAGGTGTCGGAGAAGTTCATAACAGCCAGACGCTCGTCAGTAACGGTAACGCCTGCGAGGACGATGTCGCTCTTGCCGTCCTGAGCGGCCTGCAGAGCGGCATCAAAGCCCATGTCATCGATCTGGAGCTCGAGGCCCAGCTTTTCAGCGATAGCTTCAGCGATCTCAACGTCGATGCCTTCGAAGGAACCGTCGTCAGCGACCATTTCATAGGGGGGGAAAGCTGCGTTGGTGGACATGGTGAGCTTGCCTTCGTTTACGAGGCCCAGTTCGTTGCCGCCTTCGCTGCTGCCGCCGCCGCAAGCAACCAGTGCCAGCACCATGATAAGTGCCAGAGCGATAGAAAGAATCTTCTTCATGATTATTTGTCTCCTTTTTTCTTATGGCTTGGCGCATTCCAAACCATTATACTTAACATTCAAGAGTATACTTCAATAAATATGCGAAGTCAACCGATAAAATATGCAAAGTGCAGGAAAAACCGCGAAATTACAGGGAAAAAGGGAGGTCGGCAATTGCCGGCCTCCCTTGAGACACAATGATTAGCGGATGAGGGTGAAGCTGTTGATCACGGAAACCAGAGTGTTGGCAACGGTGGACATAGCCTTGATGAAGATATCCAGAGCTACGCCGACAACGTCCTTACGGGTGTCGCCAACGGTGTCGCCGGTAACGGCTGCCTTGTGAGCAGCGGAGCCCTTGCCGTGGCCCTTCAGAGAGCCGGATTCAACATACTTCTTGGCATTGTCGAATGCGCCGCCGGAGTTGCCCATGTAGATAGCACGGGGAATAGCGCAGATGGTAGCGCCAACCAGGATACCGCCAACGAATTCAACGCCGAAGAGGAAGCCGCCCACTACGGGGATGAGGAGTGCCAGCATGGAGGGGAATACCATCTTCTGCAGAGCAACCTTGGTAGCGGTCTGGATCATCTTGTTGTAGTCGGGCTTAACAGTACCTTCCAGCACGCCGGGGATGGAGAGAAGCTTATCGCCTTCATTAGCCATGAGCTTAGCAGCGTCGATGGTGTTGTCGGTGAGCATTGCGGAGAAGTATTCAACCAGAGCGCCGCCGATGATACCGCCGGCTACTACTACGAAGGAAGCCATGTTCAGGATGGGTTCGCCGGAGGAATAACCGCCAACGTAAGCGGTGATGAGGGATACGGTAGCGAATGCTGCAGAGCCGATAGCGAAGCCCTTACCGATAGCAGCGGTGGTGTTGCCAACGGAGTCCAGCTTGTCGGTGATCACGCGGACGTCAGCAGGCAGGTGGCAGGATTCTGCAAGGCCGCCGGCATTGTCGGCGATGGGGCCGAAAGCGTCGATGGAAACGGTGGTAGCTACAAAGGAGAGCATACCCAGAGCGGAGATTGCGATACCGTAGGTGCCGCAGATATGGCCGGAGATGAAGAGGCAGATACCGATGAGCAGGATGGGAGCCAGAGCGGAACGGGAGCCGATAGCGTCGCCCTTGGTGATAACGAAAGCTTCGCCTTCGGGAGCCATTTCAGCCAGCTTCTGAGTGGGCTTGTAGTCAGCGGAGGTGTAGTATTCGGTGATAGCGCCGATGGCTACGCCGCTGGCAATACCCAGAACGCTTGCGATCCAGGGGGAGATCCAGCCGAATGCGAATTCGGGATGAGCGGCCTTGCCGAATACCAGATAGCTTGCAGCCAGAGCGAAAATCAGAGTGAGACCTGCGGAGATGTAAGTAGCCAGGTTCAGTTCCTTGGAAGGATCGTCACCCATCTTCTTCACAGAAGCGATGAAGAGGCCGATGACGCAGGACAGGAGGCCCAGACCGGCGATCATGATGGGATAGATGATGGAAGCAGAGAGAAGATCTTCAGCGATGGTACCCTTGTTGAAGAGGGTAACAGCGATCATGATGGAAGCGGAAACAGTAGCAACAAAGCTTTCCAGAAGGTCGGAGCAGTTGCCGGCGATGTCGTTAACGTTGTCGCCGATGAAGTCAGCTACTACGTTGGGAACGCGGCTGTCGTCTTCGGGCAGGTCATGACGGATCTTGCCGAGAATGTCGGCGGAGATGTCTGCTGCCTTGGTGTAGTTACCGCCTGCAACACGGTTGAACATAGCAACGATGGAGCAGCCCAGAGAATAGGTGCTGATGCGCATGATGGAGGGGTTGCATTCCAGGTTGGCAACGAGACCGCTGCCGGTAGCACCGGGTTCAACGCCCCATGCCAGAACGATGATCAGCAGGCCCAGAAGACCAAAGCCCTGAACAGCAACGCCGGAAACGGAGCCGCCGCAAAGAGCAACCTTAACGGTTTCGCCGATGGACATGGTTTCGCGAGCGGTGTTGGAAGTGCGAACGTTTGCATAGGTAGCGCTCTTCATACCCAGCACGCAAACTGCGGTGGACATGCAGGCACCCATCAGGAAGGTGATGCCGGAAGTAGCTTCAATGAACAGGGAGAAGACAATTGCAATAACTGCAACTACAACAGAAATGGTCTTGTACTCGGTGAGCATGAAAGCGTCGGAACCGGAGCGGATGATACCGGCCATTTCGATCATCTCATCGGTGCCTTCCTTCATCTTCTTAATGCGCATGTAATTGAATGCGACATAAGCAAGAGCCAGAACGACAACGCAGAGAGCCAGGGTGTAAACCAAAGAACTCATTTGTTTTTACCTCTTTTCTCTTTTTTATTTTTCTCAATATTTCTCAATTTGGTTTTTTGTCCGATTGCGGGGCTTATTGATAATGCCGTCAGACAGGGAGAATACCAAAATCCCATAGCGGCAGAAAAAAGGAAGTTGTAAAAAGCCAAATTACCGATTGTAATTTGATTATTCTTAGTATACAATAGCGGTGGATGTAAAAAAAGAGACGATTTGTAATGGTGGACATGAAAATGTTTCACATCAGATAAAAAGAAACGGAGGGGCGCTTTCGTATGGATATCAACAAGTACAAGGTATTTTTGCAGGCAGTGGATGCCGGCAGTTTTTCCCGCGTGGCAGATGCGCTGGGATATACGCCCTCCGGTATCGTTCATATGATGAACACGCTGGAGAGTGAAATGGGATTTCCGCTTCTCATCCGCAGCCGCAAAGGCGTGCGTCCTACGCCGGACGGTGAGCGCATCGTGCCGGTACTGCGTGAATTGGTGCGCTGGGAGGAGCAGCTCAATCAGGTGACCTCCGATATCTGCGGTATTGCCACGGGTACGATCCATATCGGCACTTATTTCAGCATCGCTGTGAGTTGGCTGCCCGAGGTCATCAAGGCTTTTGAGCGGGACTTCCCCAATGTACATATCATGATTTTGGAAGGCGTGCATCAGCAGCTGGATGAGCTGCTGGATGAACACCGTGTGGACTTCTGTCTCTACAGCTACCAGCCCGGCAGCTCCAACGAGTGGATTTCTCTGCGCAGTGACCGCATGGTGGCGGTGCTGCCCAAGGATCACCCCAGAGCGGGGGACAAGAGCTTCCCCATTGAGCTTTGCCGCAGCGAGCGGTTTATCATGCCCGCCGCCGGCTATGACTACGATATCATGCGGGTGATGGATAAGCATCATATTACTCCCAATGTCCGCTACTCCACAGGCGAAGATGCCGCCGCTATTTCCATGGTGCAGAACGGACTTGGCATTGGCGTTCTCAATGAGCTTGCCACTGTAGGCCGCGAAAACGATGTGGTGCTGCTGCCTTTGGAACCCAGTGAGGAGATCATGCTGGGCGTGGCGCTGCCTTCTCTTAAAAAGGCGCCCCCTGCGGTGCAGCGCTTTATCGCGTATCTGCGCAGCTATGTGGCAGATAAGGATATGAAATAAGGAGAGAGAATATGCATGTTCCTCTTTGTGAATCCTGCGAGGTAGAGATCCTTCGTTTTGACGATGCCCTCAGCCGCTCTTTGGCGCAAACCGATGTGGGATACGACACAGCCAAGTGGCTCTATGTGCCCAATTTCTATTCCGAGTACCGTTATATTCTGGGCACCTACGGGAAAAATCCGCTGATCTGCATCGGCATCAACCCCTCTACCGCAGAGCCTGACAGGCTGGATCCCACGCTGCAGTCGGTTTCCCGTATTGCCGCCGGCAACGGGTTTGACAGTTTCATCATGTTCAATGTGTACGCGCAGCGCGCCACCCGTCCCGACGATATGGATCACACATGGAACCGGGAACTGCACAAGGAAAATATGCTGGCCTTTGAGCATATTCTTAAGGGCGTGGCGCCGGGGAACGCGCCTGCTGTCTGGGCGGCATGGGGCACCATCATTGAAAAGCGGGACTACCTTCCGCTGTGCGTGGAAGAGATGGTGGATATCGGCAAGCGCTACGGTGCCAGATGGCTTTGCGCGGGCAAACGCTCCAAGGCGGGCCACCCTCACCACCCGCTGTATCTCAAGGCGACCTCTCCGGTAGAAGATTTCCCCGTGGAAGAATATTTGGAAAGCATAAAAAAATGAGATGCCTCAGGCATCTCATTTTTCTTTTAGTGCGAGTTTGGCGAAGGCCCGTTTTCGGACCAGGAAATAGGCGCTCACCTGCAGGACCGTGGCAATGACCCAGGAGACGGGGTAGGAAAGATAGAGCGTTTCAGGGGTGTGGAAGCGGACAAAAGCTGTGTTGATCCATACAAGGCGGAAAGCACAGATGCTCAAAAGAGAAAGGATCGTAGGCAGCAGCGAATAGCCAAGGCCGCGCAGAGCGCCTGCCATGGTGTCCTGCACACCGCAGAGGAAATAGTAATAGCCGAAGTAGGAAAGGCGCACCATAGCAAGGGCGATGACCTCTTCTTCGCCGGGGGCGTAAAAACCCACCAGAGTTTCACCGAAATAGTAGGCGAGGTTGCCAAGGAGAAGCCCCACCGCAATGGTATAAAAATTGCAAAGGGCAACGCATCGCTCGGCGCGTTTTTGGATGCCTGCGCCGTAGTTCTGTCCCACGAAGGAGATGGCGGCCTGATGGAAAGCGTTGGTTCCCACAAAAAGGAAACCCTCAATACTCAGCGCCGCTGAGCAGGCGGCAAGAAGAGTGGAATCGTCAAAAGAGTTGAGACCTGTCTGAATGGCCACATTGGAGATGGAGAAAAGTGAGCTTTGAATGCCTGCGGGGAGACCTACCTGCAGGATCTGCAAAATCATGGTGCGGTCAAGGGCCAGCTTTTTAAGATCCAGATGCACGCAGCTCGTTTCCCGCATCAGGCAAAGAACAACAAGCGCCGCGGAGACATACTGAGAGATGATGGTGGCAAGAGCTACGCCTGCCACATCCATTTCCAATACGATAACAAAGAAAAGATTCAGCGCCACATTGATGATGCCTGACGCGGTAAGATAGTACAGAGGGCGGCGGGTATCACCCCGCGCGCGAAGGATGGCGGCGCCGAAGTTGTAAACCATGGTGGCGGGAATGCCCAGGAAATAGATGCGAAGGTACAGCGTGGCAAGCCCCACTACATCTCCGGGGGAGGAGGTCCAGCTGAGGATAGTGGGGGCGAAGAAAGAACTGAGAGCGGCAAGGACTGCGCCGCAGATAAGGGCCAGCAGGATCGAGGTGTGCACGCAGCGGGAGACGCGATCTTTATTGCCGCCGCCGATATCCCGGGCTACCAGCACGTTGGCACCCACGCTGAGGCCGGTAAAGAGATTTACAACAAGGTGAATGATAGGTGTGGTGGAGCCCACGGCAGCGAGGGATTCGTTGCCTGCGTAACGCCCTACCACCACGACATCCGCGGCATTGAAAAGAAGCTGCAGAATGCTGGAGAGCATCAGCGGCAGGGCGAAAAGAAGGATCTTGTCCCAAAGGGAACCGGAACACATATCGATGCTGTGGTTTCTCTCTGCCATAGCTGCCTCTCCTTTCTTTTGGTGCATCTATTATAATACGCGGTAAAAAAAAGGAAAAGAGCGAATGCTAAAAGCATTCGCTCTTTTTTTGCCGTAAACGGAAGAAAATCAACGGGTCAGGAAGAACATGAGGGTAAAGAGAATAGTGATGACCCAAGTGCCGATGTTGATCTCTTTGACCTTGCCGGTGAAGAGCTTTACAAAGACGAAAGCAATCAAACCGAAGGCAATACCGTAGGAGAGGTTGTAGGTCAGAGGCATGATGGCGAGGGTCATGAAAGCAG
>JAFQLA010000125.1 GCA_017396725.1 Oscillospiraceae bacterium | reverse complement strand
GATGGTCTTGTTCGGGGTGTACATCTTGCGGTAGATGCTGTAGGGGTGCTTCACGCGGCCGTAGATGATGTTTTTGACGCCCAGGTTTTCGAGGCGGCGGGAGATCTGGGTCTGAATGGTGGCGGTGAACTCATCGTACACAGCGCTCTTGGCGTCCAGATCGTCCATGATGTTCTGGTAGCCTACGGGGTCGAGGTACTTGAGGGAGATATCCTCCAGCTCCCACTTGATGCGCTGCATACCGAGACGGTGAGCGATGGGAGCATAGATTTCCATGGTTTCAAGAGACTTCTGGCGCTGCTTGGGGGGAGACTGATACTCCATGGTGCGCATGTTGTGCAGACGGTCAGCCACCTTGATGAGGATGACGCGGATGTCCTTGCTCATGGCCATGAGCATCTTGCGCAGGTTCTCCATCTGCTCTTCTTCCTTGGTGGTGAACTGCACACGGGTCAGCTTGGTGACGCCTTCCACCAGATCGGCAATGGTGGGGGAGAACTTCTTGGAAATATCGTCATAGGTGCTGCCGGTATCCTCGATACAGTCGTGGAGCAGAGCGGCAACGATAGACTCCGAGTCAAGGTGCAGTTCTTCGGCGATGATCTGGGCTACAGCCAGAGGATGAATGATATAAGGCTCGCCGCTTTTGCGCTTTTGCTCCTTGTGGGATTCATAGGCATAGTCAAAGGCGGCGCGGATCTGGTCGGTCAGCGCGCCGGGGTTGTATTCTTCCACGGTGCGGATAAGGCGTTCCAGATCGGCCTGCAGTTTTGCGTTAAATTCGGCTTCGTTGATTTCGATGAGGGCCATGGTAAACCTCCAATGGGGGTGATGGATAATCAGGGATTCAGGCACTTGACGATGTGCTGCATGTAGGGGCAATCCTCCAGCTGGACCTTCATGCCGCCTGCGGCGCAGGAGAGCGTCACGGTGTCCTCATCCGTCATAGCGAGGCGGAGAAGGCCGCGCTCGGCAAAGACCTGCAGAGCAAGGGCGGTGCGAAGGAAGCTTTCGTTGCCGCCGGTGGCACAGGAAAGGCGGCGCAGCAGGGGAAGGAAGCTCTCCGTAGTGCCTGCCTCGCCCACGGTATGGGAGAGGGACTGCCACAGCCGCACAAACTGGTCGCGCAGGGGCTGAAGACGGGTGGCTTCCTGGTGGGTGAGAGGTTCGCCCTCGCAGCAGCAGTGGACGAGGCGCAGAGCCTCTTCTTCGTTCTTGCTGCACCAAAGGGAGGGACGGATGTCGATCATCTGGAGCTGCACGGAGGAAACGCCGCGGAACTCGTTGATCTGCAGATAGAAGGCGGCGTCTACCCGTTCACCCACGGTGACGCCCACGGTATCGATGTTGGTGGAGAAATAGATGGCGTCAAAATGCTCCTTGCCCTTGGAGAAGCGGAGCTTGAGATGCTTGTTCTGCCCGATGTTCTGCAAAGAATCCACCGTAGCGCCGCAAAGGCAGAAAACGGGGCGGGCATTTCCGGAGCCGAAGGGCTCCAGCATATCCAGCGAGCGGATCTCGGAAAGGGAGACGAGGGAGGGGCGGGTGATGCACACATCCACATCCAGCGCGGAGACCAGCGCGGTATCGCCGTTAAAGCTGCGGGCGTACTCGTTCATCTTTTCGCGGAAGGCGGGGATCTTTTCCTCCCGGATGGTAAAGCCGGCAGCCAGTTCGTGACCGCCGAAGTTTTCCAGAATGTCGCGGCATTCTTCCAGCGCGGCGAAGAGATTAAAGCCGCCGTAGCTGCGGCAGGAGCCCTTGCCCATGCCGTCTTCCGCCACATGGATCATAAAGCTGGGGCGGGAGTATTTTTCACTCAGGCGGGAGGCTACGATGCCCACCACGCCCTGATGCCAGGTGGAGGAGGAGAGAACGAGGGCGTTTTTATGCTCGTCGGGCATTTCCTCGATCAGCTCTACGGCCTGATGGAAAATGTCCTGCTCCACATTCTGGCGCTGGCGGTTCAGTTCGCAAAGCTCCTCAGCCAGCTCTTCTGCCCGGGCGGGGTCGGAGGTGAGGAGAAGGTCTGCGGCAACATCCGCCTGACCCATGCGGCCTGCGGCGTTGATGCGGGGGGAGAGGACGAAGCCCACCTGAATGGAGGAAAGGGGCTTATCGGAAAGACCTGCTTTTTCCATCAGGGCGTGAACGCCCACAAAATCGGTGCGGCTGATGGCGGCAAGACCCTGCCCCACGATGGTGCGGTTTTCGCCGGACATCTGCATTACATCCGCCACGGTGCCGATGGCGGCCAGAGCGCAGTAGCGGGCGAAGAGGGCATCTTCGCGTTCGCTGCCGCCAAGGGCCAGCACCAGCTTAAGGGCCACGCCCACGCCGGCCAGATGCTTGAAAGGATAGGGACAGTCGCTGCGGTGGGGGTCCACCACGGCAACGGCTTCGGGCAGCGCCTCGCGGCACTCATGGTGGTCGGTGATGACCACGTCGATACCCAAAGAGGCGGCATAGAGGGTTTCTTCCATACCGGTGATGCCGCAGTCCACGGTGACAAGCAGCGTCACCTTGCGCTGGGATAAAAGATCGATAGCCCGTTTGCTCAGTCCGTAACCATCTTCAATGCGGTGGGGGATATAGCGCTCACAATCGGCGCCCTGACTTTTGAGATAATCCAGCAAAAGGCAGGTGGCGGTGATGCCATCCACATCGTAGTCGCCGTATACGGCGATCTTCTCGCCGCGGTCAAGGGCGAGACGGATGCGGTCAACTGCTTTATCCATATCCTTCATAAGGAAGGGAGAGTGGGTCAGGCGGGATTCCTGATCCAGATATTCGGCGGCGCCTTCAGCGGAAACGATACCGCGGGAAGCGAGAACACCGGAGATCAGGTAGGGATAGCCTGCATCCATCAAAGAGGTAACAGCCTCATCAGCAACCGGGGCAATATTCCATTTTTGATACTTCATGCAATAGCTCCTTGCTGTCTTACGGACAACTGCACATAATACGGCAGTATACTATAATTCTAATTTATCAGTATACCAAATAAAAAAAGAAAGGTAAAGGGAAAACCGTGTCTTAGTTGCAAAAATTTGACGAAATCCCATCCTTTTGGTACAATACTGCCCAATGATATGCCACAGATACCCAAAAGAGGTAAATTTTACTGATGAAAGGTAATTTGGATATGAAGAATCTGATGCGACGCATTCTTGCTCTGGCGCTTTGCGCGGTGCTGGCGGCGTCTGTGCTTGGCATGCTCGCGCAGGCTGCGGGCAGCTATAAGGATGTGCCTGCGGGCCATTGGGCGGCAGCGTACATCAAAACCGCGACGGAAGAGGGCCTCTTTCAGGGCCGCAGCGACGGCCGCTTTGGCCTTGGCGAAAAAATGAGCCGTGCCGCCTTCGTCACGGTGCTGATGCGCATGTTCGGCTGGGAGGCGGCCAACCCCGTCCGCGGCAGCTTTGACGATAACCAAAATCCCGAGGCGTGGTATTATACCGCGGTGGAGACCGCCTATAAAAACGGCGCCATCACCCGCATGGAAAAGAATTTCCGCCCCACTGATCCCATCACCCGTGAGGAGATGGCGGTGATGCTGGTGCGTGCGCTGGGCTACGGCACTCTTGCCGGTCAGGCACTGGAGCTGGGCTGTCCCTTTGCGGATGTAAAGACCAATGCCGGCTACATTACCATTGCCTATCATCTGGGCATCACCGGCGGCTATACGCCCACCATTTTCGGACCTGACGATTATGCCAGCCGTGAGCAGACTGCCGCCATGCTGGTACGCACTCTTGCCAAGATGGATGGCGGCATGGGTGTTGCGGGCGTCTATGCTGAAGGCGGCGCCAATGGCGCGGTGGATGTGCTTTTGATCCCTGTGGATCTCCGTATTCAGCATGACGGTACATACCTCTTCGGTGAAGCGGCCGCGTCTGCCGGGAACCCCACCTGCCTTCTCTGGGCGAAGATCAGCTCTGCCGATACGATGGCAGATCCCGCTGCCGCTGCTGCCGCCATTGCGGAAAAGGCCGCCTCTTACGCAGGCGCTGCCATCAGTTTTGAAGGCATGAGCGCGGAGCACAAAGACAGCTATTCCGCGCTTGCCGCCGCGCTGGATACTGCCCTTGCGGGAAAGAAACTCTATGTCTTTGCCGAAGCTCCGGCGTGGGGCGAGGCGGGTAATTACGACTATGCGGCTCTTGCCGCCGTGTGTGACCGCCTTGTTGTCTCGGTAAAGGCCCACGAAGATACCACGGGCGGTATTCCCATGTGTCCTGCCAACCCGCTGGAGGAGATCTACCACGCGGCGGTGGCCATTAAGGCTGCGGCAGGCACGGACAAGCTGATGGTACAGATCACCACCGGTTCTCATGTGTGCTACAGCTACGGTTCCTCCTCCTGGCAGGGTGAGGACATAACGGCTGCGGAGATCAAAAAGATGCTCGATGACGGCGCGGAAACCTACTATTCCACCCGTTATGCCGGCGCTTACCTCATGGCGGCAAACGGCGGGGGTTACAAGGTGGTCTGGTATGAAAGCAGCGAATCCCTTGCCGCAAAAACGCAGCTTCTGCGTATGGCGGGCGTCAATGCCATACTGTTTGACAGCTGCGCCGCCCTCAATGCCGACGGAAGCCTTGTTACCGGCTGAGGTGCGGCATGACGATTGAGATTTTCTATTGTGACCGTGATCTTCTCATCTGCCGCAAGCCTGTGGGCGTGCTCTCTCAAAGCGACGGAAAAGAGGATATGGTGGCTCTTCTCTCCGCGCAGTTGGCGGCGGAAGGAGAAAAGAGCGATATTTTCCCCGTGCACCGGCTGGACCGCGGTGTGGGCGGCGTGATGGTTTTCGCCCGCTCGGTGGCTATGGCGGGCAAGCTGACGGCGCTGGTGGCGGAGCGCAGCTTTGAAAAGGAATATCTGGCGGTGCTGCGGGGCCATCCCGAAGAAGAGGAAGCCACCTTGAAGGATCTTCTTTTCAAGGATTCCGCCAAAAATAAATCCTATGTCGTCAAGCGGATGCGCCGCGGCGTGAAGGAAGCGTCGCTGGAGTATCGGGTTTTGGGAAAGACGGAGGAACACACGCTGGTGCGGGTAAAGCTCCACACGGGCCGTACCCATCAGATCCGGGTGCAGTTCTCCTCCCGCCGGCTGCCCCTTCTGGGAGACGGCAAATACGGCAGCTCCGATAACCGCTGCGATATTGCCCTTTTTGCCTGCCGCGTGGCATTCCGCCATCCCCGCACGGGGAAGGAGATCGCCGTTTTCGCGCGGCCCGATGAAGAGCGCTACCCCTGGAACGAATTTGCATTACCCAAGGAATAAAAAAAGAAGCTTCGGATCATGTCCGAAGCTTCTTTTCGTTTTTCATCAGCAATAGCTTGTCCGCGATGGTAAAGAGGATGCCGACCCAAATGATCACAAAGGCGGTGAGACGGGCGGGATCCAGGGTTTCGCGGAAATAAAAAATGCTCATAAGGAACTGGATGGAGGGATTGAGATAGAAAAGAATGCCCACGAGATAATACGGCATGTGGCGCACGCCTGCGGCAAAAAGCAGCAGCGGCACGGAGGTGACGATGCCGCCGAAGGGCAGCAGCAGGAATTTCCATCCGGACAGCGCCGCGAGAGGCTCGCCCGTGGAGTGGGAATAGGCGATGAAGATCAGCGCAAGGGGGAGAACGGAGATGGTCTCCAGAAAAAGGGTGAGGGCAGGGGGCATGTCCAGATTCTTTTTCACGGCGCCGTAAAGGGAAAAGCTGGTGCCCAGGATCAGCGCGAGATACGGCACGGAGCCGGTGCGGATCAGCAGAGAGAAAATGGCCGCGGCGGCAAAGAGCACGGTGATCTTTTCCAGCTTGCGCAGCTTTTCACGGAAGAAAAGAATGCCGATGAGCACCACGGTGATGGGCTGGATAAAATAGCCGAGACTGGAATCCAGCGTGTGAGCGGAGCTTACGGCGTAGATATAGGTGCCCCAGTTCACGGTGATAAGCAACCCGCAGCAGGCGCAGCGCGCCATGGCGGAGCGGTTGCGAAGCGCCTCTTTGATCTCGCGGCCCTTGCCGGCGGCAAGAAGCAGAATAAGGGAAAAGAGGGCGGACCACACAATGCGGTGGGCCAGGATATAAAATGAATCCACGCCGGCAAGAAGGCCCCAATACGCACCCAGAACACCCCAGAGGATATTGCAGCCGATGACGGTGGAATAGCTGAAAAGCTGATCTTTTTTCATGACGGATCGGTCTCTTTCTCTTTCTCAAAAAAACTGCGGTGCGCCCGCGAGGGGTGCACCGCAGAAAAAGACGGTTGGTATCAGAGATACTTCTGCATACCGTCGGTAGCGCTGTCGGGATCGGCGCTGATGGTGACGGTGAACTTCACATTGTGATCGAAGCTGAACTTATCCAGCCAGTGCAGGAAGTCTTCAGTGTCGCGGGAGCAGCAGTCGCCTACGATCTTGCTGAAGTTATCAATGAAAACGTGGGAAATATCATAGTTGCCCGCATAGAGGCCGCTGATAAAGCCACGGAAGCTTTCATAAGTAGAAACGCTGTATTCGTGTGCGTTGATGAGGCGGGCGCGGTGGTCCACATCGTAAGTCAGGCCGTCGCCTGCTTCGATACAAACTACGCTGCCTGCTTCGGAAACGGCGCTTTCGTTAATAAGGCCGATAAGACGCTTGGTCTTGCCTGCACCCTTTGCGCCCATGATCAGTCTAACCATAGTAATCACTCCCCTGTTCGTGTGAAATTTATCGAAAATCGAAATTGAATATATTTCTGTAAAATTAGCATAGCATATTCTTTGGCAAAAAACAACGAGGAAAAATTTGTTTTTTGAAAAATTCACATATTCCACAAAAACAGGCTTTTTCATTTGACGGAAAAAGACAGAGATTTAAAACCCACCTCGCAAAATAGCGGCAAACAAGGCTCCCAAAGTCACCTTCTCCACCGTTTCGCCCGCTATCACGGGGATCCGTGCCACGATCTCCCCGCCGCTTTCCACCGTCAGCTCGCCCAAAGTGTCACCTTTATTGACAGGGGCTTTCACATTTTCGGGCAGGGTAAGGGCGGTGGTGAGGCCGGCGCATTTTTCTTTTTCCAGAAGCAGCGTGTTGGCGCCGGAAAGAAGCGGCTGCACGGTTTCCTTGCATCCGAGGGTCACATCCAGCGGCGGCAAAGCCTCGTCGGTGTGGATGGGGACGAGGGAGTAGAGGGCAAAACCGTGATCCAGCATGGCGCGGGCATCGTCAAAGCGCTGCTGGGAGGTGGGGCCTTTCAAAACGGCGGCGATGAGCTCCATGCCGTCCCGCTCGGCGGTGGCGGAAAGACAGTAGCGGGCGGCGTCGGTGGAACCGGTCTTGAGTCCCGTGGCGCCGTCATAAAAGCGGATGAGCTTGTTGGTATTCACAAGGGAGGATTCGCCGTTTCGAAGGGTATCCATCCAGATGGTGGTGAAGCGGCGGATATCGGGGTGGTTCAGGATCAGCTCCCGGCTCATAAGGGCGATGTCGTAGGCGGAGGTGACATGGCCCTCGGCAGGAAGGCCCGTGCAGTTGACGAAATGGGTATCGTTCATGCCGAGTTCCTTGGCCCGCGCGTTCATCCGCTCCACAAACTGCTCTTCCGTGCCGGCAAGATGCTCCGCCATGGCGACAGAGGCGTCATTACCCGAGACCACGCAGATGGCTTTGAGGAGATCCTCCACCGTCATGGTTTCCCCTTCCTTGAGCCAGATCTGGGAGCCGCCCATGGAGGCGGCGTGAGCGCTGGCGGTGACGGTATCGTTATAGGAGAGGGCGTTGGAATCGATGGCCTCCATAATGAG
>JAFQLA010000124.1 GCA_017396725.1 Oscillospiraceae bacterium | reverse complement strand
CGAACTCCACGCCCTTGACGGCAGGGATGCCGAAGAGGGCGGCTGCAAGGCGGTTTTCCAATCCGTCAAACATGGGATCGCCCAAACCTGCAGGCAGGCCGATGGCGGCACACTCAATGGTACCCCCCACGGAGTCCAGTGATTCCCGGGCGCGGAGGATCAGAGACTGCATCCTGGCCCCCGCCTGATCGTCTATCACAGGGAAGGCCTTTTCGGCAATGAGATCAAAGAGTTCCTTGGCCGGGTGCAGAGGGAAGGGCGTGTCGTTTTCCGTGCCGACGGAAGAGAGGTGCGCGCCCACATAAATGCCGCGGCGGGCGAGGATCTGCTTGGCAATGCCGCCGGCAATGCAAAGGGGCGCCGTCAGCCGGCCGGAGAAGTGGCCGCCGCCGGCAACATCCTGCGCGCCGCCGAATTTTGCCTGCGCGGTAAAATCCGCGTGGCCGGGGCGAGGCAGGTCACGAAGGTTATCGTAATCTCCGGAGCGGGTATTGGTGTTGCGGATGATAGCGGTAAGAGGGGCGCCGCAAAGGGTATCGGCCACCAAGCCGGAGAGAAATTCCGGCGCGTCCGCTTCCTTGCGGGGGGTAGAAAGAGGACTCTTGCCGGGAGCGCGGCGGCCCAAAAATGCATTGAGCCGGTCCATATCTACCCGGAAGCCTGCAGGCAGGCCCTCCACCGTGACGCCGATGGCGGCAGAGTGGGACTGGCCGAAAATGGTGATTTTCAGATTTTTACCGTAACTGCTGCTCATACTTCGCCCTCCTTAGTGTAAAAGCGCTTCATAATCGCGCCAGAAATCAGGATAGGATTTTTCCACCGCTTCGCTGCCCTCCACCGTGACGGCGCTATCGCAGAGGATCGCTGCCACCGCAGCCGACATGGCGATGCGATGGTCGCCCCAGGCGGAAACCGTGCCGCCCGTGAGCTTCCTTCCGCCGCGGATGATCAGCCCCTCAGGCTGCTCTTCCGCATCCGCGCCAAGGCGGCGCAGCATTTCGCAGGTGCTTTGCAGACGGTCGGACTCTTTGAGCCGCAAGCGCTCCGCTTCCACGATGCGGGTCTCCCCCTCCGCTGCGGCTGCCACCACGCTGAGGACGGGCACCAGATCGGGAATGGCGGCAGCGGAGAAAGTGATGCCGCGGAGCTCGCGGCGGGATACGAAGATACCCCCTTCGCTAACTTCCACATTCGCGCCAAAGCGTTTTAAAATTTCCAGCACTTCCTTATCGCCCTGAGCGGAATCCATCCGCAGGCCCGTGACGGTAAGCCCCTCTTCCAAAAGGGCGCCTGCGCAAAGCCAGAAAGCGCCGTTGGACCAGTCACCCTCCACAGAGCATGCTGCCGGCAGAGAAAAAGCCTGTCCGCCGGGGATAGTATAGCGGGAATCCTCTTTTTCCAGCATAACGCCGCTTTCACGCAGCGCGTTTTCCGTCAGCGCCACATAGGCGGCAGACTCCCATTTCCCCGTGACGGTAAGGGTACTCTCCCCTCCAAGCAGCGGCAGCGCCATAAGAAGGCCGGAAATATACTGGCTGGACACATTGCCGGGGAGAGTATACTCTCCCGCTGTCAGCTGCCCCGCGCAGTACAAAAGCTCCCCTTCCTTGCGAAGGAGCATACCGTGAGAGGTCAGTTCCGCGTCCAGCGGCGCAAGAGGGCGATCCGGCAGGCGGCCTTCCATACAAAAGACCGCGTCCAGACCCAGCGCGCCTACGACGGGTAGCAAAAACCGCAGCGTGGAGCCGCTCTCGCCGCAGCGCAGGCAGCAAAGGCCCTCCGCTTTTTTACGGATAGGCACCACGGTGATGGTATCCCCGCTGACGGAGATCTCCGCGCCCATGGCGTTGAGGCAGGCGATAGTCGCTTCGATATCGCGGCTCATCCCCTCGCAAAGAAGATCCACGGGCTCTTTGCCCAGCGCCGCGCAGATCAGCAGGCGATGGGCGCAGGATTTGGAGGCCTTGGCCTTCACGGTACCATGCAATTGAGTTTTATCAACGGTAGTAATCATAATCCCTCTTGGATCCACGCGGCAAGGTCTGCCACATCGATCTTGTAAAGCTCGCATTTGCCGATCTCACGGGGCACCACCAGTTCGATGGTTCCGCCGCGGATCTTCTTATCCCGCATGGCAGCTTCCAGCAGCTCTTCGGCGCTGTATGCCGTGCGGACGGGAAGGTGCATTTTTTCCAAAAGCGCCTCGATGCGCTGCGGCACTTCCTGGGCGCAAAGGCCGCGCTTTGCCGCGGCGCGGGCGATGATGCCCATGCCCATAGCTACGGCGGAGCCGTGGGAAACACCGAAATTGCTGCGCTGCTCGATGGCGTGGCCCACGGTGTGGCCAAGATTGAGCTTCTGGCGCTCGCCGTGGTCAAATTCGTCGGCTGCCACCACATCCCGCTTGATGGAAACACAGTTGGTGATGACGGATTCTTCCTCTCCGCCCACGCCCTTTTCTTCCAGAAAGGCGAAAAGCGCCGCGTCTGCCAGCACACCATATTTTACCACTTCCGCGCACCCGTCTGCAAAGGTTTCTTCCGGCAGGGTGGAAAGTGTTTCATAATCGCAGATCACAAGGCTGGGCTGAGAGAAACAGCCGCAGAGATTTTTGCCCGCGGGGAGATCCACCGCGGTCTTGCCGCCTACGGAAGAATCCACCGCCGCAAGAAGCGTGGTGGGGATCTGCACGAAGCGGATGCCCCGTAGATAAGTGGCGGCCACAAAGCCTGCCAGATCTCCTGCCACGCCGCCGCCCAGCGCCACCACAAGGTCGGTGCGGGAAAGGCGGTTTTCGGCAAGGAAATTCTGCGCCGCGGCAAAAGTCATAAGGTTCTTGCTCTCCTCGCCGTGGGGAAAGACGAAGCGCACCACGCGGTACCCGGCGGATGTAAGGCTCCGCTCCACGGTATCACCATAGAGCGCGTTTACGGTATCGTCGGTAATGATGGCGGCGGTGCAGGGCTTATGCACGCCGGCGATGAGCTCGCCGCAGCGGCCCAAAAGGCCGGCGCCAATGAGCACATCATATTCTCTTGAGGCTTTTACATGCACGGTCTTCATCTGCCGTCCACCTCCTCTTTTCGTTCTTTGCCCTCCAAAAGCAGCCGCTCCAGCTCTGCGCGGTCATCGGCTGCCATCGCTTCGCGGTAGGCATTGAGGCAATTTACCAATCCGTCGATCTCACGGATGAGGTTATCTTTATTATCCAGGCACAGCTCTGCCCACATCTGGGGATTGAGCCAAGCCACGCGGGTCATATCCTTATAGCTGCCGGCGGAAAAGCCCTTGTGGGCGGACGCCGTGGGGCTTTTGATATACGCGTTGGACACCACATGGGCCAGCTGCGAGGTAAAGGCGATCATCTCGTCATGGGCGGCAGCGGTGGTCACGGAAATGCGGCCGAAGCCCACGGGAGAGAGCAGCTCTTTCACATGGGCAAGAAGGCGGATATCGTCAAAAGTGGGAGGCACGATGACCATGGGCGCGTTATGGAAGAGGTTGCCCTTGGCATATTTGAAGCCGGAATACTGCTTGCCCGCCATGGGATGGCCGCCCACAAAGGTAAAACCATGCTCTTTTGCCATGGGGAAGCAGGCCTCGCACACCTCGCGCTTGGTGCCGCAGCAGTCCACCACCACGGTGTGCTTGGCGAAATGGGGCGCCATATCGCGGATATATTCGATGGCCGCCTTGGGATAGATGGCCACCAGCACAATATCGCACTCACCGATATTTTCTTTTGTCAGTTCGCCTGCCACCGCGCCGCACACCTGAGAAAACCCCAGCACGGAGCGATCCTTCTCGCAGGCAAGAACACGGGCCTCCCCGCTTTCACTGTATGCCTTGGCAAGGGAGCCGCCGATGAGTCCAAGGCCAACGATGCCGACGGTGATCATTTTTTCACCACCTCACGAATGGTAAATACTTTCTTTGCCACGCTTTCATATTGTTCGGGAGTCAGGGACTGGGCGCCGTCGCACCAGGCCTTCATCGGATCGTTATGAACTTCGATCATAAGTCCGTCCGCCCCTGCGGCAACGCCTGCCAGCGCCATGGGCTCCACCAGATCGCGAAGGCCGGTGGCGTGGCTGGGATCCACCACCACGGGAAGATGGGTGAGATCATGGAGCAAAGGCACGGCGGAGAGATCCAGCGTGTTGCGGGTGTAAGTTTCATAGGTGCGGATGCCGCGCTCACAGAGGATGATCTGATCGTTGCCGCCGGCCATGATGTATTCCGCGCTCATGAGCCACTCTTTGATG
>JAFQLA010000123.1 GCA_017396725.1 Oscillospiraceae bacterium | reverse complement strand
GCCACTTCTGTGCCGGCAGGAATGGCATCATCACTGAGAACATGGGAAACGGTGGCGTTGCCCCCCAGCTTTCCTTCGGGAAGGCTGGTGCCGAATTCCAAGGTCATCAGCGGGCGAGTATCCACACCGACCAGAGTGTCGATGGCGGTATCCTGCGCGTTGGTGGCGCCATCATGAGAAGCCATGGAAAGGCTCACAGCGGTGATGGTGCCTTCGCCGGTCTCTTGGTTATAAGTATCCACAGAGTTGGCGATGACGGTATTCACGGCATCACCGTCCAACGTGAGGCTGCCGCTGTAGCCGGGCTGGGTGAGACGGATGCTCTTGCCGGCAAGCTGCTTGAAAAGATGCACGGGCATAAACTTGGCGGATTCAAACGCGCCCTGATTGGCGAGGTTGAAGGCAAGGGGAGAGCTTTCATCTGCAGCAAGGAGATTCACATATGCGCCCCACTGCCAGCGGGTATTTTCGTCCTCTTTATCAATGCGGAAGTTCAGGTCGCTTTCGTTGGCCCAAAGGGTAACGGTGAGGGTTTTGCCGTCGGCGGAGAGTTCCAGCGCGTAATCATAATCCGTGCCGCGCTCCATGGGCTTGAGGTAATGGCCGTTGCCCTGACTGTCTACCCAGTCTACCATGAAGCCATATTCATCGTAGAGCTGCTGGCCGCAGGAAACGATGAGATCATTTTCATCTGCGGTGAAGCTGTTAAAATCGGGGTCGGAAGACTTGAGATACAGCGTGGTCCGGTATTTATATTCGCCGTCGGTGCAGGGATCCATCACCTGATACATGCGGTAATGGTCGGTGGAGGCGGCATCGTGGGCATAGAAAGCGAAGTCGGGGAGGAAGTTGGATTTAAACTGGATCTTATAGGTGTTGCCGTCGGTATGGCGGTATTCCAGATGGCCCACGGTGAAGTCATAGGCCATGATCATGTACCAGCCGGTTTTGCCGTCAGCGCCGTCATAGCGGTCGGTATGCCGGCTCACATCAAAGAGGTCAATGGAAAGACCCTTGGTGGCCGTTACTTCCACGGGGGTGAATTCGGTGCCGTCATAAAAATAGAAGGCTGCATCCGTGCGGTTTACATAGGGAGGCAGGATGATGGGGTAATTGGTAAAGAAGCCGTTGCTTTCGGAAACGCGAGGCACATCAATGCCCGGGCCTTCTTCCACCCACAGAGGACGGTAGTAAAGGCCCACTTCATAGGTGGGTTCAAAGGTATCGGCAAAGGAAACGGGGAAACCGCCGTCAGAGCAGGTATCGAAAAACATTTCAAAGCTGCCGAAGCCTGCCTGCGGCGCGCGGAGGGTCACTTTCCAGAAGTGGTCACCTGCCTCCTCAATATAGACATACAGGCCATCGGGCTTGCCGGCAAGGGAAAAGAAGGCAGCATCGGGATCGTAGTAATAGATCACTTTTTCGCAGGAGGAATCGTAGGGAATGTTCCAGTAGCCCCAGGGGCCGTTTCCTTCGGGGCGGCTGCCTTCTATGGCATCGCCCTTGGGCGCGCCGTTTTCGGCATCGAGATAAATGCCCGTTTTAGCGGTGGGGGAAGAGGAGGCTTGGGAGGCAAAGAAAGCAAGGAAATCATAGCCGCCGGTTTCGGTCTGGCAGCGGAAGACCATGTTGAACTCGGCGGATCTGGTGGCGGTGAAGCTCACCTGCCAGAGTTTGCCGCTTTCACCAACGGGGGTGATGGAAACGGCGTCAAAGCCGCCGGCATTCCGGGCATCCAGATTGGCCTGACCGTCATCCAGCACCAGCATGCTGCCCTCCGGGGCGGCGGCATCATAGTAATAGAATGTGAAGGGCTGACCTGCGGTGTAGGTAAGACCCCAGTAGCCTTCAAAGGTTTTGCCGTTAAGGGTGCCTTCAGTCAGGTCGACATGGGTGCCGGTGGGCCGGCCGTTTTCATCCAGCGCAAAATACACGCCGGTGGCGGGGGCGCTGCCTTCAGCCAGAGCGGCGGGCACAAGACCCACGCACAAAGCAAGGGTCAGCAGCAAGGCAAGGAATTTTTTCATAAAAGCCTCTTTTCCGTCTCTTGCGAGACCAATGTTCTGCCACTATTCTAGCCCTTTGTCCAAGACAAAACCATTAACTCCCTGCATAGGGTAAAAAACAAAAAAGAAGCACTCCTAAAGGCGGCGTTCCATAGGGATTTATCCGGTTTTGCCCGGATCTTTTCCCCCGCAGGTATCCCATTCGTCCTTGAAAGACTTCAAAGTATTCCTGCGTCCT
>JAFQLA010000122.1 GCA_017396725.1 Oscillospiraceae bacterium | reverse complement strand
GTTATCCCAGATGAGGTCGGTCATGGCGTGGATATCGTCCAGAATCTCCACGCGTTCAGGCTCACCCTGGAAGGTGGGGATGGGGCTTCCGTCACAGACATAGGTGTGGAGGAAGTGACCAAGGCCGGCAACAGCGGGATATTCCCAGGTGAAACGGGCGCAGGCGCTGCCCTCGGGATCGGCGGACTTCAAGATATTCATCTTGTAGCTGCCGTCGTAAGAGAGGAGGCCGGAGATGCGGGGCGTCCAGTTGGGGCCGTCATCTTCAAATTCACGGGTGCGGAGGGCAGCTTCGAAAGTCTCGCCCTTTTCCATGAAGTCGCGGACGGTATCGGTCTGGTCGCCGTTGGTGACGATGAGAGAGCGGCCCACTTCGCGGACGGGATGATAGATGATGAGGTGGGGATCGGAAAGCTTGGAAGGATCAAACGCCTCGGTGCGGATGCCATCCGCTTCGGGGATGAAAACACGGTTGCGGCTGTTGACGCTGCGGCCCATGATGAAATAAGCTGCAACGGACTTCTTGCCGTCAGGGGTCACGCCCAGCACGATGCCGCGGCCGGGGTAAGTGTTGGTGCTGAGAAGGTCAGCAAGGTTGGCCTTTTCGTATACGTTCATCACTTTTTCTCCTCCATGATTTTTTTCGATACCATCTCCGTACCCTGAGGCAGGAGGATCCATTCGGCCTGCTCCATCACGCGCTTTTGCAGGGTCTCCGCCGTGTCATCGGGCCGGATATCCACCGCTTTTTGCAGCAAAATGGCGCCGCCGTCCGCCACTTCGTTGACGAAATGCACCGTGGCGCCGGTGACCTTCACGCCGTACTCCAGCGCCGCCTCATGCACCTTGAGCCCGTAGAACCCCTTGCCGCAGAAGGAAGGGATCAGACTGGGGTGAACATTGAGGATGCGGCCGGGCCAGCGGTCGGTAAAGTCTTTGGACAAAATGGAAAGGAAGCCTGCCAGCACGATCAGCTCCACACCGTATTCGGTGAGCTTTTCCATAAGAGCCGCTTCGTAGGCGGCCTGATCGGCGCACTTTTTGCGCTCGATGGCGTAAGCATCGATATTGGCGTTGGCCGCGCGCTCCAGAGCGTAAACTCCGGCGCGGCTGGAAAGCACCAGCACGATCTCGCCGCTTTGGATCACGCCCGTGTTCTGCGCGTCAATAAGAGCCTGCAGATTGGTGCCGCCGCCGGAAACCAGAACGGCGATTTTCGTCTTGGTCATGCTGAGCCTCCAAGGAAAGTTTTTTGATGGGGTGGGTTTTATCAGGGCAAGGCGCCTTGGTGTATTTCAAAGCGCCCCAACGCCGCCATGGCGGAAAATGCAATTTTTTGTCAGGGCAAGGCGGAGCGCCGCAGGAATACTTGGTGTATTTCAAGGCACTCCAACGCCGCCGTGGCGAAAAATTTTTAGTGCAGATCCAGTTTGTCTTCGCCTGCTACGATACTACCGAGAACATAGGATTCCTGACCGTTGGCAGAGAGAATTTCCATGGCGCGGTCAGCATCTTCCTTCTTCACGATAACGGCCATGCCGACGCCCATGTTGAAGGTATTGAACATATCGCGTTCGGGAATGTTTCCGATGGAAGCGATAAGATCAAAGATGGGCAGCACGCGGACGTCTGCCTTGGCAACGCTGGCGCAGAGACCGTCAGGGATGCAGCGGGGCAGGTTTTCATAGAAGCCGCCGCCGGTGATGTGGCTGATGCCGTGCACTTCCAGCGCTTCACAAAGCGCCACGATGGGCTTAACGTAGATCTTGGTGGGGGTCAGGAGCACTTCTCCCAGAGTCTTGCCGCCAAGAGCTTCTACCTTGGCGTTGAGGTCAGCGTGCTCTACATTGAATACCTTGCGGACAAGAGAGAAACCGTTGGAATGAACGCCGGTGGAGGGCAGGGCCAGGATCACGTCGCCTACCTGCATGCTGTCCTTATTGATGACCTTTTTCTTATCCACGATACCCACGGCAAAGCCTGCCAGGTCGTAATCGTCAGCGGTCATGGTGCCGGGATGCTCAGCGGTCTCGCCGCCGATGAGGGCGCAGCCGGACTGCACGCAGCCTTCGGCAACGCCGCTGACCAGTTCTGCCACCTTTTCAGGCTCGTTCTTGCCGATGGCAATATAGTCCAGGAAGAAGATGGGCTTTGCGCCTGCGCAGACGATATCGTTAACGCACATAGCCACGCAGTCGATACCCACGGTATCGTGCTTATTCATGAGCTGGGCGATGCGCTGCTTGGTGCCGACGCCGTCGGTACCGCTGACGAGAATGGGCTCTTCCATGCCGGCAATGTCGGGAGCGAAGAGGCCGCCGAAGCCGCCGATATCGCTGACCACACCGGGGATCATGGTGCGCTGTACATGCTTTTTCATAAGGCGCACGCCTTCATAACCTGCCTCGATATTCACGCCGGCAGCAGCGTAAGATGCGGAATGAGAATTTTTCATAATCAATTATTCCTTTCCGGTCCAGCAGTAAGTGCAGACCTTGTCCGGGTCGACGCCGATGGCCTCCAGCAGGCCGTCGAGAGATTGATAATCCAGAGAGTCAAAGCCCATCTTTTCGCAGATGGCGCGGCGCAGGCACTTGCCGCGCTCGGTGCCGCCGTCGGAGTACTCCTCGATATGGTTGAGGCCCTCCTCCCCTTCCAGCTCGTCGATCACGCGGCGGGCCAGCAGCTCCTTATCGGGCTTGGCGCCGGAGCGGGAGAAGTTGAGGTACTTGCAGCCATACATAATAGGCGGGCAGGCAGAGCGCATATGCACTTCCTTGGCGCCGGAGTTATAGAGGAATTCCACGGTTTCCCGCAGCTGGGTGCCGCGGACGATGGAGTCATCCACGAAGAGCAGCTTCTTGCCCTCGATAAGTTCGGGCACGGGGATCTGCTTCATCTTGGCCACCTGATTGCGCACCTTCTGATCGGTGGGGGTGAAGGAGCGGGGCCAGGTGGGCGTGTACTTAATAAAGGGGCGGGAATAGTTCTTGTTGCTCTCGTTGGAGTAGCCGATGGCGTGGGGCACGCCGCTGTCGGGCACGCCGGCAACAGAATCCACTTCGGGCATATCGCCGCGGGCGGCCTCGTTGCGGGCCATGATGGCGCCGTTGCGGGTGCGCATCACTTCCACATTCACGCCTTCGTAAGTGGAGTTGGGATAGCCGTAATAAGACCAGAGGAAAGAGCAGATGCGCATCTTGTCCCCTGCGGGGGAAACGGTCTTGTACCCGTCCGCCGTGATCTCCACGATCTCCCGGGGGCCAAGCTCGTAAACCGTTTCGTAGCCCACCTTTTCGCCGGCGAAGGACTCAAAGGAGACGCAGCAGCCATCCTCGTTCCGGCCGATGATCACAGGCAGGCGGCCCAGCTTGTCGCGGGCGGCGATGATCTTATCGGCAGTCAGCAGCAAGATGGTGGCGGAGCCTTCAATGGTCTCCTGCGCGTAGCGGATGCCTTCCACCAGCGACTCTTTCTTGTTGATGAGAGCTGCCACCAGTTCGGATTCATTCACCGCGCCGGAGCTCATGGCCATGAACTGATGGTCATGATCGAAGAAATAAGCCTCTACCAGCTTGTCGGCGTTGTTGATCACGCCCACGGTGGAGATGGCGTAAAGTCCCAGATGGGAGCGCACCAGCAGCGGCTGGGGGTCGGTGTCGGAAATGCAGCCGATGCCCTTGTTGCCGCGGAAGGTGGCGACATCATCTTCAAACTTGGTGCGGAAAGGGGAATTTTCAATATTGTGGATCTGGCGCTGGAAACCCTTGTCCTCATCGTAAATGGCCATGCCGCCGCGGCGGTTGCCCAGATGAGAGTGATAGTCCACGCCGAAAAAGATGTCAAGCACGCAGTCGCGCTTGGAAATTGCTCCAAAAAAACCGCCCATGTTATCCTCCGTTATTCAACCGTGCTGTACTTTTCACGAATGGCAGCGTCCTTGGCGCGGACCTTGTCCGCATCTGCCTTGCGCTTGGCCTCCAGCTTTTGAGCGAGAGCATCATCGCTGACGGAAAGCACCTCGATGGCGATGAGGGCCGCATTGGCCGCGCCATCGATGGCCACGGTGGCAACGGGGATGCCGGTGGGCATCTGTACGGTGGAAAGAAGGGCGTCCAGACCGTCCAGCGTGCTGGACTTCACGGGGATGCCGATGACAGGCAGCGTGGTGTTGGCGGCGATGGCGCCCGCCAGATGGGCAGCCTTGCCGGCAGCGGCGATCAGCGCGCCGAAACCGTTGGCGCGGGCAGACTTGGCAAATTCAGCCGCTTCCACAGGCGTGCGGTGAGCGGAACAAACGCGCACCTCGCAGGGAACGCCGAATTCCTTAAGCACATCGATGGCTTTTTCCACTACGCCCAGATCGCTGTCGCTTCCCATGATGATACCAACTTTTTTCACTTCGTTCTCCTCCCGATAAGATAGTAAAAAAGGGCAGTCCAACCCCTTATAAGAGGTAGACTGCCCAGACGGTCGACATAAGCTCAGTTTTCTTGCTCCCCTGTGGTGACCCACAAATCCGTCAGTTGCAAAAAAACCTCCTATTTTTATACCTTACTAGCATAACAAAATCGCCGCCTTCCGTCAAGGAGAGAGGGCGCGGAAAGTTTTGATTTTTCAGTCTTTTTCGCCACAAATTTTCACCAAATATTTACCCACTTTTTTGACACGCGGAAATAAAATTCTGCTTGCCAAAATAATTTTTTGCCCGTCTCTTTCGGCGGAGAAGTGGTTTTCCGGGGAGGAATGAAAAAAGCCTCCCTTGTGCAAGGGAGGCGGCAAAACCGAATTTTGCCAAAGGGCTCAAAGCTTCTCCAAAAGGGCCTTGCAGCCACGGAGGACATCGCGGTAGGTGGCCTCAAAATCCCCGGTGTACCACGGGTCGGCCACATCACGGCTCTCCCCCGCGTGCTCCATGAGGAGGGATACCTTCCCTGCTTTGTCCTCGCCGATGATGCGGGAAAGCCAGCGGAGGTTGGAGCGGTCCATGCAGACGATGGCGTCAAAATGAGCGTAGTCCGCCCGCGTCACCTGACGGGCACCGCGGCGGGTAAAGGGCACGCCGTGGGCGGTGAGGGTGCGCTTGGCGGGGGGATAGATGTCATTTCCCAGCTCCTCGGTGGAAACGGCGGCGGAGGCGATCTCAAAATCCGCGGCACGGCCCGCCTTTTGAGTGAGATCTTTCATAACAAACTCCGCCATGGGGCTGCGGCAGATGTTGCCGTGGCAGAGGAAAAGGATGCGCTTCATAGGATGAGTTCCTTTCGGTGTGATAAGGACAGTATACCCCTCCCCGCCCCAAAGCGCAAGAAAAAGGCTCCCTCGGTGTGGCAAGGCGACGGCAAAAGGCTCCCCTTGTCAGGGGAGCCGGCGAGCGCAACGAGCCTGAGGGGTAGTACGCTTTTTTCTCTCCCTCAGTCTTCGCCTTTGGCGAATCCAGCTCCCTCATCAGAGGGAGCCTTGGCAAAGGAAAACCCCCGAGGATCTCTCCTCGGGGGTTTTTGAATCTTTTAAATCATCGAGTCATCAGCCGCAATGTTT
>JAFQLA010000121.1 GCA_017396725.1 Oscillospiraceae bacterium | reverse complement strand
TCTAACTCCGTGTGCTACGCGGTGGACGGCCAGGCCATCGGCGTGGGCGCCGGCCAGCAGAGCCGCATCCACTGCACCCGCCTGGCGGGCAGCAAGGCGGACAACTGGCTCCTCCGGCAGCATCCCAAGGTCCTGGGCCTGCAGTTTGTAGACGGCATCCGCCGCCCCAACCGCGACAACGCAATTGATGTGTATATCTCCGACGAGTACGAGGACGTCCTGGCCGAGGGCGTGTGGCAGGAGACCTTCAAGGTCAAACCCGAGGTGCTGACCTGGGAGGAAAAGAAGGAGTGGATCGCCACCCAGAGCGGCGTGACCGTGGGCAGCGATGCGTTCTTCCCCTTCGGCGACAATGTCGAGCGTGCCCGCAAGAGCGGCGTGCAGTACATTGCTGAGCCCGGCGGCTCCATCCGTGACGATCATGTCATCGAAACTGCCAATAAGTACGGTATTACCATGTGCTTTACCGGCATGCGTTTGTTCCATCACTAAAATAACCTTCAAGGGAGAGAATTGTTCTCTCCCTTGCGGTGCATCCAAGGGGCGGTGAAAAACCGCCCGAAATGAGAAACTCTTGGGGAGGATAGCTATGAAACTCATGGTGATCGGCGGCGGTGGCCGCGAACACGCCATTATCAAAAAACTCAAAGAAAACAGCGCCGTGGAAGTGATCTACGCGCTGCCCGGCAACGGCGGCATGGCAAAGGACGCCGTTTGCGTGAATATCTCCGCGCTGGATATCGAAGCGCAGGTGGCTTTTGCCAAAGAAAATGCCATTGACTACGCTGTAGTCACCCCCGATGATCCTCTGGCAGCCGGCGCGGTAGACGCGCTGACGGCCGCGGGCGTGCCCTGCTTCGGCCCCGTTGCCAAGGCGGCTATCATCGAAAGCAGCAAGATCTTCAGCAAGGATCTCATGAAGAAGTACGGTATCCCCACCGCTTCTTACGAGACCTTCAGCGATGTAACCAAGGCGCTGGACTATGTAAAGACCTGCCCCATTCCCACCGTGGTCAAGGCAGACGGTCTGGCTCTGGGCAAGGGCGTGATCATCGCCCAGACCCGGGAAGACGCGGAAGCCGCCGTTCGCAGCATGATGGACGAGGGCGCTTTCGGTAAGAGCGGCGCCAACATCGTGATCGAAGAGTTCCTCACCGGCCCTGAAATTTCCGTCCTCAGCTTTACTGACGGCAATGTGGTGATCCCCATGGTCTCCTCCATGGACCACAAGCGCGCGCTGGACGGGGACGAAGGCCTCAATACCGGCGGCATGGGCACCGTGGCGCCCAACCCCTATTACACCAAGGACGTGGCGGCGGAGTGCATGGAAAAGATCTTCCTTCCCACCATCCGCGCTATGAAGGCAGAAGACCGCGAGTTCCGCGGCTGCCTCTATTTCGGCCTGATGCTCACTCCCAACGGCCCCAAGGTCATCGAGTACAACTGCCGCTTCGGCGATCCCGAAACGCAGGTGGTGATGCCCCTTTTGAAGAGCGACCTTCTCACCGTGATGATGGCCGTTACCGAAGGTAAGCTGAGCGAAACCGAAGTGGTCTTCAGCGAAGACTCCGCCTGCTGCGTGGTCATGGCCTCGGCAGGTTATCCCCAGAAGTACGAAAAGGGCTATCCCATGACCCTTCCCGCGGAAGAAGAAAACGAAGTGGTCTATATCGCAGGCGCCAAGCTGGATGAGGGCGTCCTCAAGACCAACGGCGGCCGCGTGCTGGGCGCAACGGCAGTTGCCCCCACTTTGGAAGGCGCCATTGAAAAGGCATACGAGCTGGTAGACAAGATCCATTTTGATAACGCGTTCTACCGCAAGGATATCGGGCAGCGGGCGCTGCAGTGCAAGAAATAAGGAGGCAGCATGGTTTATAGAGTTTATGTGGAAAAGAAGGCAGGCCTTGCTCACGAAGCGGCATCTCTGCGCGATGAGCTGACCACATTCCTTGGCATCAAGGGTCTGGAAAATGTCCGCCTTTTCAACCGCTACGATGCGGAAAATATCGAAAAAGAAGTGTTTGACGGCTGCATCGCCACCGTCTTTTCCGAACCCCAGCTGGATAATGTGAGCTTTGATCTGCCCACGGATGCCCGCGCTGTTTTCGCCGTGGAATACCTCCCCGGCCAGTTCGACCAGCGTGCCGACTCCGCCGCCCAGTGCATCCAGCTCATCACCCAGGGTGAGCGCCCCACCATCGCCAGCGCCAAGGTGTACCTCCTCTACGGTGACCTTGCCGATAGCGATATCAAGCGCATCATCCACCATGTCATTAACCCTGTGGAAGCCCGTCAGGCTTCTCTGGAGCTGCCCGAAACTCTGGCGCAGCAGCATCCCAATCCCACCGAAGTGGATACCCTCACCGGCTTTATCGCCAAGGATGAAGAAGCCCTGAAGGCTATGCTGAAGGAATACGGCCTTGCCATGGACCTGGCTGACCTCAAGTTCTGCCAGGACTATTTCAAGAGCGAAAACCGCGATCCCAGCATCACGGAACTGCGCGTCATCGATACCTACTGGTCTGACCACTGCCGTCACACCACCTTCCTCACCACCATCGATAAGGTGACCTTCGCGGATCCTCTGCTGCAGGAAACTTACGAGGACTATATCGCCGTCCGTAAGGAATTGAACCGCACCAAGCCCGTGAACCTCATGGATATCGGCACCATCGCCGCCAAGATCCTGCGCAAGCGCGGCATGCTGAACCGTCTCGATGAATCCGAAGAGATCAACGCCTGCACCGTGAAGATCGATGTGGATGTCAACGGGGAAACGGAAGAATGGCTGCTCCTCTTCAAGAACGAGACCCATAACCACCCCACCGAGATCGAGCCCTTCGGCGGCGCGGCCACCTGCATCGGCGGCGCTATCCGCGATCCTCTCTCCGGCCGCTCCTATGTGTACGCCGCTATGCGCGTCACCGGCGCTGCCAATCCCCTCCGCGCCGTGGAAGAGACCATGGAAGGCAAGCTCCCCCAGAGAAAGCTGGTCACCTCCGCTGCCGCAGGCTACAGCTCCTATGGCAACCAGATCGGTCTTGCTACCGGCTGCGTAGATGAAATTTATCATGACGGCTATGC
>JAFQLA010000120.1 GCA_017396725.1 Oscillospiraceae bacterium | reverse complement strand
CATCTTGATCATGACATTGCCGGTAAGGCTGTCCATAACCATCACATCAGCGCTGCCCTGCAGCACATCGATGCCGCGCCTCACTGCGCCGCCGTCTGCGCGGGCGGAGGATGCCCAGTTGAGGTCATAGCCGCCATCCTTAAGCTGATTGAGAGCCATTTCAGTCTGGCGTGCGCCGTCCACATTCAGGATACCCACAGTGGGGTTCTTTACGCCGCAGGCCTTGGCGGTGATGATACCGTAAATGGTATTTTTGATCATGCCTTCAATACGGTCGGCGCTGGAAGTGCCGGTGGTATTGGCAATGAACATTTCCTTGCCCTTTGCGGGGGTAACAACGCGGCCGACGGTGGAAACACCGATGGGGAAGGGGAAATGCATGGTGACAGCACCGTCAACTTCGCCCTTTTCCACCATTTCTTCCATCTTTTTGTGGCCTTCATCTTCGTTTTCCACATGAATGGTGGTAACACCTTCTGCTTCCAGAGAACCGATGTAGTACACATCCACACCGCGCTTGGTAGCCATAACAGCAGCTGCCATGGCGTTTTCTTCGCCGTGTTCGCTGCCCATGCCGGTCAGCGCAATTTTGGGACGAGCGCCGTAAGTGCCGTTTTCCAGGCCCTCAGCCATCTCCAAAAACGCTTTGGCAATGGTTCTTTCCAAATTACTCATGCTTGCCTCCTTATTCGGCCTGTGCCAGAAGAGTGGCGGCAAATTCCTTCATAGCCTTGGCGATCATGCCCTTGACTTCTTCTTCGCTGACGCCGGAAGCAGCGGGAGCTGCAGCACCGGAGTTCTTCTGGATCACGAAGGAGCAGCCATCAAAGAGGTTGGTCATACGGCCAAGGAACAGAGAACCCTTACCGATGATCATAGCGCGGCTGATCTTGCCTGCAACGAGGTCTTCGCGGGCGAAGCCGATGTAGGGAACGCCGGAAGGAATGTGGCCCTGCGTGGGAGCCCAGCCGGTGAGACCGTGTTCAGTGGTGAACTTGGCAAGGTCTGCCTTCTGAATGTCGCCGCGCTTAACTGCCAGAGCTGCGATCATCTTGTAGTTGGACTGGGGAACGTCACCTGCGCCTGCGGGCTTGGTGATGTCAGGGTTCTGCATTTCGGGGGAGAACTTGTCGATATCGGTGACCTTCAGGCCAACGCGTTCCAGAGGCTCAGTGACCAGAGAGCCGATAACAGCCTGAGGAGCGGAACCGGTGCCAACGGTGTGGCGGCCGATGATCTCAAGGTTGATCTCGGGGTTCACGCCATCGTTCTGAGAAACGACAACCGCAAAACCGCCCACCATGTCTTCCAGAATGGGGAGACCCTTCTTCACATGGTCCTTACCGTTCATACCCAGCTTAGCGGTGCAGCCGCCTGCGGTAACGATAACGGTCTTGTAAGCGCCTGCTTCAACAAGAGCAGCTGCTTCGATCATAGCGTGAGCGGGACCTGCGCAGAAACCGCGGGAGTCGGAACCGGTAGCAGCGCTGAGGCCTGCGATTTCAGCTGCAGCCTTGGCGAAGTTGCCGCCGCCGCGCTGGTTCATGTCACCGCATGCTTCTTCGCAGCAGTCGATCACATACTCTACATCGCTCTTTTCGATACCTGCATTCTTGATAGCGGAGAGCAGGGACAGAACGGAGGATGCCTTGGAAACCAGGTTCTCATGCATAACATGAGCGGAGAGGTTCGCATCGATATCGTGAGCGCGGTTAACGCAGCCAACCAGTTCGCCGTTGTGGTAAAGAGCTTCGGAGTGCTCGTCGTTTACGAGGCGGGCCACTTCTGCGCCGTCAACACCGTCGTTGATACGGGCCATAATGGTTTCGTCCATCATGGGGTTGGCAGCCAGCTGATCCTTATAAGCGGCAACGAACTTGCTGTCCAGCTTTACAAGATCGAATACGTCGCAAGCCTGCATCAGAAGAATGAATTCTTCCTGGGGCATGATCTGGCCGAACTTGCCGTAACGCTCATTCACATCACAGGTCTTGTCATACCAGGGCTGCTCTACACCGGCGAGATCATCAGGGGTCTTGTTGCCGATGTAAACCTGGTTGGGCCAATATGCCAGAGTCTGCTCATAAGTGCGCAGATGATTGGGAAGTTCCTTGAGATAATCACCGTCGGGATTGACGATGCGTTCGGTAGTCTGGGTGGTACCGTTGTGCAGCACCATATCAGGGGTGTGTACCAGGATATAACCTGCACCTTTGATAACGCTTTTCATAAGAATCGTCCTCTCTTAATTTTCAAAAATATAGCGGTTCTCGCCATGGATCATTGCAGCAGATTGCTGTAAGCGGACATTTCGTCCACATGCGCGGCCTTCTGCAATCATCCATAACGATGCGCAAAAGCGCCGTTTAAGAAGAGCGGAAAGGGGCAGCGGCTTGAGCCGCCGCCCCTTGCTTTGTCACTTAGCCCAAATACTTGCAGAACTGTTCACGAATGCTGCTCATTTCGCTGATGATATCATCAACGTCCAGAACCATTTCCATCATGGAAACCTGTTCATCATAGACAGCCTCATCAAATTCTTCCTTAACTTCAGGCTCGCACACGTGGTAAACCGTGAGTCCCAACTGGACTCCTGTCAACGGACCGGCATAAGTGGGGTCACCAGCAGTGACCGTTTCAGCAGCAAGGCCGGAAGCTTCACCTTCAGCTGCGCCCAGCAGAACAACTACGTTCTCGGGGCCATACTGTTCAGCGAATTCCTTTACACGCTTCTGATTTTCCAAGTCCATTGCACCAGCGGCAGTTCAGACGAAGCACTCCGTCGAGGAAAACACGACTTCGGCGCCAGCAGTTTCAGCGCAAGCCTGGATAGCCTGGCCGGGAATGCCGTCACGGTCGCCGATAATAACGACCTTTTTGCCGTTCAAGATGCTCATAGCTCTTTCCTCCTTTGCTTAAATTTTATAGAAAGCCCTGTCGGCTTACTATTCTTTGGTAGAGTCTCTGAGGATCAGATATACTTCTTGATCATTGCTTCTACGTTTTCGGGGGTAGCATCGTCCTTCACGCAGGAATCGATCATAGCGCCGTTTTCATAGATAGCGATGACGGGCAGGCCCAGGATCTTCTGGCTGATGGCCAGACGACGAGCCTTGGTGGTGTTCAGGGCGCAGAACTTGATCTTATCGCCATAAACATCGGCAAAGCCGTGTACATGGGGCATGAGGGCAGCGCAGGGAACGCAGCCGTCGCCGTAGAAGTCTACGAGGATCTTACCTTCAGCCTGCAGTACTTCTGCTTCAAAAGTGTTCTTATCCAGTTCCAGCATTTTTCTAGTCTCCTTACTTCAGATTTGCAATATAGTGTTCAGCCTGCATGGCAGCGATGGCGCCGTCAGCGGCAGCGGTAACTACCTGGCGCAGGCTCTTTACACGGATATCGCCGGCAGCGAATACACCGGGGATATTGGTGTGCATATTATCGTCGGTCTTGATGTAGCCGTTTTCCATGTCGATAACGCCCTCAAAGAGCTTGGAGTTGGGCAGAAGACCGATGAAGCCGAAGAGACCGAACATGCCGTCATCTTCGTCGGCTTCGATGGTGGTCAGTTCACCGGTCTTGGTGTTCTTGACAACCATGGTGGAAAGAATCTCGTCGCCGCCGACTTCGTCGACAACGGTATCCCACATGAAGCTGATCTTGGGATTGGCAAATGCCTTTTCCTGAATAGACTTAGCTGCACGAAGCTCGTCACGGCGATGAATGATGGTCACCTTCCGGGCGAACTTTGTCAGGTACATAGCCTCTTCAACAGCAGCATCGCCGCCGCCGACTACATACACTTCAAAATCTTCAAAGAAAGCAGCGTCGCAGGTAGCGCAGAAAGAAATGCCCTTGCCTACATACTGACCTTCGTTCTTGCAGCCGATGGGACGGGGGAAAGCGCCGGTAGCAAGAATCACGGTCTTAGCCAGATACTCGCCCTTGTTGCCTACCAGCTTCTTTACATCGCCTTCGAGTTCCACAGACTTGATCACATCGAGGGCGCGTTCAGCGCCAAAGTGCTTGGCCTGCTCGGTCATGCGGGCGATCAGGCTGGGGCCGCTTTCACCTTCCAGCTGCTGACCGGGATAGTTCTCGATCTCATTGGTAATAGCGATCTGGCCACCGTCCTGACCCTTTTCGATAATCAGGGTGGACAGTCTGCTGCGACCGGCATAAAGGCCGGCTGCCAGACCTGCAGGGCCAGCGCCCAGAACGATCACATCATAAATCTTGCTCATTTTCATGCTCCTGATCTGCCGCCCGACCCGACCCAGTCAGGTCGGGCAGCTCATTAGTTTTTAGACTTCAAAAACGGTCTGGTCTTCGACTTCGATAGTCAGAGCTTCCAAAGCGCGGGTGACCAGCTTCTTACGGATAGCATATTCATCCTCAGCGGAGAGGGCGGGGTTGCCCAGGGGGTGAGGAATTGCGATGGTGGGAACGATTCTGTTCGCACCAACGGTGAGGGAAATGGGGGTAACCGTGCACATATGAACTACAGGAATGCCTGCGCGTTCAATTTCTTTAACCATCGTTGCACCGCAACGCGTGCAGGTACCTCACGTACTGGTCATAATGACGGCGTGTACACCGGCATTAAGCAGCTTCTGAGCATATTCGGCAGCAAACTTCTTTGCGGAAGCAACTGCAGTACCGTTACCAACGGTGGTGTAGAAATAGTCATGGAGCTTACCGATCTTGCCTTCGCGTTCGAACTCACGAAGAACGTCAACGGGCAGAACGCGGTCAGCGTCAGCGTTGGCGTATACGGGGTCGTAACCGCCGTGAGCGGTTTCGTAGCCTGCTTCGGTCAGGTTGTCTACGCCTGCGATGCAGTATTCACCGTAGTGAGAAGCGGAAGAAGATTCGATATGATCGGGGTTGCCCTTGGGAACGATACCGCCGGAGGTGCACAGGGCGATGGTAGCCTTGCTCAGATCCTTGATAGCCTTTTCAGGAGCTACACGGTCGAAAGAGGGCATGGGATATTCGGTGGTGAAAGGCATATCGTTGAGCTTCTTGATCAGCATATCAACGGCGCGCTTTGCACCGCGTTCCTTTTCGAAGAAGTTGCGGCGAATACCGTTGGGCATATAGCCGTCTTCGCAGGAAGCGCCCAGCTTTTCACCCTTCATGAGCTTAAGAGCCAGCTTAGCCATGGTGGGAGCAGCCTTGCGCATACCGGCAGCACTGTTGGCGGTAGCAACGATGAGGATCTTTTCCTTAAGATCTGCACCGGGGTTTTCTTCATACATACCGGTGAGAACGGGGATACCCAGTTCATCCTGTACAGCCTGGCAAACATTGGCGCAGGCATAACCGTAACGGCCGGCGTTGAATGCAGGACCTGCAATGAAGAGGTCGGGCTTGGCAGCCTTGACCCATTCCAGAACCTGTGCCTTTGCTTCCTTCTCATGTTCAGCGAAATAGGAGTCGCCGCAAACGATGGTGGAAACGATTTCAGCTTCGCCCTTCCAAGCCTGGTTGAATGCCATGCCGGGGCCTACGAAGCCTTCCCGAAGTTCGGGAGCCACATGAGCCATTTCTTCACCGCCGATGTTGGCGAAGAACTGGTTGATATAGTGTACTACACGAAAACTCATTCTTGTTTCCTCCTTCCCTTATCTTGCGCTCAGGCGATTGAAGCCCATTTCGTTGGTAGCGCCGGTGATGACCTGGATCTCAGCTTCGATGCTGCCATCGGGACGCAGAGAGCCTGCATGACCGCCGGCGATCACATCAACATAGTCCAGCATACCGATGACCTTGTCCATCTTGGGCAGGATGATCACTTCGTTGGCATTACCGCCGGTAACGACTGCGTCTGCCAGAGGATCTGCGTCTGCCAGGGACTGGCTCTTACCGTCCTGACCGGCGTATTCGTCGGTGATGATGGTGGTCTTAACGCCAACCTGTGCGATCTTCTTAGCGTTCATGATAAGGTCGGTATCGGGGT
>JAFQLA010000119.1 GCA_017396725.1 Oscillospiraceae bacterium | reverse complement strand
TTTCGATACCGTCGTTTTCAAGGTCTTTTACTTTTTTGGTGAACTGTACCTCGTCAATGAACAGATAGTATTGTCTGGCTTTGTCAACGGTGACGATGGACTCTACATATTCGCAGAGGGTGATGGGATTGCGGAATTTATAATACTTCCTCTGATCCAGCTCAATGGTGATGATCTGCTCCTCCGCAACGCCTTGTTCCATAAGATAATCCCGGAACAGCTCAAACAAAAGAACCGATTTACCGCATCTGCGGATACCGGTGATGACTTTGATCTCTCCGTTGTGCATGTGGCGGAAGATCTGGTTCAAATAGAAATCTCGTTTTATCATGCTATCTCCTCAAACTTCCATCAAATTTGTAGTAACTTTTAGATGAAGCATAGCATGACAAAATGAAAAATGCAATCGAAATTTGTTTGTATTAGAGCTGCAACCAATTTTAACACGAACGAAAAGCTTCAGCAAATTTCCGTGAAAAAATGATTAGCGTTTGATATGGATCGCCCGTAACCATATTTTTGTCCCGCTTTTTTGTCACATTCCGAGGGGTTACAAGCGCAAAAAGAGGGTTGCAAGCGCAACCGATGTAAAATTGTCAAGAAAACGCTTGGAACAAGAAAATACGGTAAAAAACAGCAAAAAACGAAAAAACTGACCCAAAATCAAACGATTTCAGGTCAGTTTTGTTGGCAGCGGGAGAAGGATTCGAACCCTCACATACGGAGTCAGAGTCCGCTGTGCTACCATTACACAATCCCGCTAAACGCAAGGCGTATTGTAATCCCTTTTTCAGTATTTGTCAAGAGCTTTTTTAAAACTATGGAAAATTATATTTTTCTGTGTTACAATGCCCGGGTAAAGGAGGGGTTTCCATGCACTCTGAATCCAGACGCCGTGTTGCGGTGATCGGCGGGGGAGCCGGCGGGCTTTGCGCCGCCATTGCTGCCGCCGGGGAAGGCGCGGCTGTGACCATATACGAGCGGCAGAACCGGGTGGGCAAAAAGCTCCTGAAAACCGGCAACGGCCGCTGCAACCTGACAAACGAACATCTCACAGGCAGTGACTATAACCACCCGGATTTTGTGGCCCCTCAGCTTGCCGCCTGCGGCACGGCGGCGCTTCGGGCCTTTTTCGCCTCCCTCGGTCTCTGGACCGTGGCCGACAGCGAGGGGCGGGTCTATCCCCGCAGCGACACGGCGGCCTCCGTGCTGGATGTGCTGCGGCTGCGCTGCGCCGCGCTGGGCGTGGCGGAGGACTGCAGCCGGGAACTGATCAGCCTTAAAAAGCGCGGCGAGCGCTGGCGGCTTCGCTTCCGGGAAGGGGAGGGCGCCGAGTGCGAGGCGGTGATCGTGGCTGTCGGCGGCGGTGTGGATCTGCTGAGCCCTCTGGGCCACAGCGCGGTTCCCTTCTCGCCCATCCTCTGCCCCCTGCGTACCGATGCCGCCCCCATCAAAGGCCTCAGCGGTCTGCGGGTCAAGGGCACGGTGCGCCTTTTCAGAGGGACGAAGCTCCTTTGCGAGGAGGCGGGCGAGGTGCTGTTCCGGGACGGCGGTGTCAGCGGCATCGTGATCCTCAATATGTCCCGCTTTGCCTCGCCCGGCTGCACCCTTTCCATCGATCTCATGCCGGAGATGAGCCGGGAGGATCTGGCTGCGGCGCTGGGAGAGCGGAATATGCCCCGGGAGGAACTCTTTACCGGCATTTTCCATAAGCGCATCGGCGAGGCACTGCTGCGTGCCGTGCCCGATGCCGACTGCGATAAACTGGTAACCCTTATCAAGGACTACCGGCTGGCCGTCACCGGCGTGGCCGATGCCGCCGGGGCACAGGTGACCCGGGGCGGAGCCAATGTGGAGGAATTCGACCCCCACACGCTCCAAAGCCGCCTGTATGAGGGACTTTACGCCATCGGCGAGACGCTGGATATCGACGGCCGCTGCGGCGGCTACAATCTCCACTGGGCCTTCGCCTCCGGCCTTGCAGCGGGAAGGAGCGCGGGACGTGGTTGAGATCAGGGAAATCCGTCTGCCGCTGGAGGGCGATCTCCGCACGGCCGTGGCAAAAAAGCTGCGTATCCCCGAAAAGGATGTGCTGGAGGTAAAACTTCTGCGCCGGGGCGTGGAC
>JAFQLA010000118.1 GCA_017396725.1 Oscillospiraceae bacterium | reverse complement strand
TTTTTTTCTCGCCGCGATATATCTTTCACAGAAGTCGTGCATGGTTCTTTTGACCTCACTTTTTCTTTCTCTTTTGAGAGTATACCACACCTCCTTGAAAATAGAAACCACAAAATCCAAAAAATCGAACAAAATTTCGATTTACCACTTGACAAGAACACTTGTTCGATATATACTGCAAATAGAATAAATGTTCGATTTCTTCCAAGGAGGTTTCTGTTATGGGTTTCTGGAGTATGACTTTCATCGTTATGGGTATTGCCGCAGGTGTATCTCAGATGTTCCGCCTTATCGATTGGCTGGAACGCCCTGCCAAGAGATCTTCCCGCCGCGCTTACGCCCGCTGATGGGCTGTTGCCATGGAGCTTCTCGATAAGCTGACCATTCTGACAGACGCCGCCAAATATGATGCCGCCTGCACCTCCAGCGGTGTGCGCCGCGGCCCGCAGCAAGGCAAGATCGGCAGCACCACCTCTTCTATTGCCGGCTGCTGCCACAGCTTCTCGGCCGACGGGCGCTGCATCACGCTTCTCAAGGTGCTCATGACTAACTACTGCGTCTTCGACTGCAAGTACTGTGTCAACCGCTGCTCCAACGATGTGCGCCGCACTGCCTTCACCCCCCGCGAGCTGGCAGAGCTCACCATCGGCTTTTACCGCCGCAATTATATCGAGGGGCTTTTCCTCTCCTCCGGCGTCATGAAAAGCCCGGACTATACCACCGAGCGCATGATCACCGCGCTGCGCCTTCTCAGAGATGAGTACGGTTTCAACGGCTATATCCACGCCAAGGTGATCCCCGGCACCTCCCCCGAGCTTGTCACGCAGCTGGGGCTTCTGGCAGACCGTCTCAGCGTCAATATTGAGCTTCCCTCTGAGGCGGGCCTTAAGACGCTGGCTCCCAATAAAACAAAATCGGCGATCCTTCGCCCCATGGGCCAGATCGCCGCATACAGAAAAGAAAACAAGGAAGAGCTTATGAAGTATAAAAAGGCTCTTCCTTTTGCACCCGCAGGGCAAAGCACCCAGCTTATCGTGGGCGCCACCGCTGATTCCGACCGCCATATTCTATCCCTTACCCAGTCGCTTTACGATCGGTATAAGCTCAAGCGGGTCTTTTTCTCCGCTTATGTACCCGTGGTGGAAAATTCCCTTCTCCCCTCGCCGGACACCAAGCCGCCCCTTCTGCGGGAGCATCGACTCTATCAGTCCGACTGGCTCCTTCGCTTTTACGGCTTCCGCGCCGAAGAGCTGCTGACGGCGGAAAACCCCAACTTCAATCCTTACCTTGACCCCAAGTGCAACTGGGCGCTGCAGCATCTGGAGCTTTTCCCCGTGGAGGTCAATACCGCCGACTATGAAATGCTGCTGCGGATCCCCGGCGTTGGCGTCACCTCCGCGCGGCGCATTCTCGTCAGCCGCCGCGCCCATTCCCTGCGCCACGAGGACCTTGCAAAGCTGGGCGTTGTTATGAAGCGGGCACAGTATTTTATCACCTGCAATTTCAGGATGCTGGAAGGCCTTCGCTTTTCTTTCGAGAGCCTGCAGCACAATCTTGTGGCAGCCGAGCGGCAGAGTCTCGGCCCTGCCGCCATGGAACAGCTTTCACTTTTCTGATCAGAGGATACCGCTATGGCATGGAAAGATATCTTATACACATATGACGGCACCTTTGAAGGCTTTCTGTGCTGTGTTTTTATGAGCTATACGGAAAAGGAAAATCCCGTGGATATCACCCCCGACGCGGAGACCATTTCCCTCTTTCCCGTCCGCACGGTCATCACCAAATGGGAAAACTCCCAGCGGATCTACCGCAGCATTTACAAGCTCTCACCCAAAGCCTGCCGGCTCCTGCGGCAGGCTTTCCTTACCCATATGCCGGAAAAGGAGCTTGTCCTTTACCGCTTTATCCGCAAACTCTATCGCTGCGGCGCGCCGCTTCTTTCCAACCTCACAGAGGAGACCTATCTTCCCATCCGAAAGGCATTGCGCAATCTCTACACCGAAACAGAGCATTACCGCGGCTTTGTCCGTTTTTCCGAGTTCAACGGCGTGCTTGGCAGCGAGATCGAACCCAATAACCGCGTTCTTCCCATGCTGCGCCACCACTTCTGCTCCCGCTACCATAACGAGACCTTCTTTATCTACGACCGCACCCATTGCGAGGCCCTTTTTTACGCAGCAGGTACCTCCCGCATCGTGCCGCTGCAGGATTTTCAAATGGCCGCGCCGGACGCGGAGGAAGCCTCTTTCCGCCTCCTCTGGAAGCGGTTTTACGATACCGTTGCCATCCGCGAGCGGGATAACCCCCGCTGCCGCATGAGCTTCATGCCCAAGCGCCATTGGAAGTATATGACGGAATTTCAGGCTCCTTCCTATTTCGAGCCTAGCGGAAATACTGCCGCAGCCGCTCCATTGCCCGCTTCTCCAACCGCGATACCTGCACCTGGGAAACCCGCAGCACCCGCGCCACCTGACTTTGAGTAAATCCCCGGTAGTAGCGAAGGAGCACCGTGATCTTTTCCCGTTCTTCCAGCATGCCAATGGCTTCCCGCAATGTGATTTTTTCCAAAAGGTCATCTTCTGTAGTACCGTCTGAAAGGGTACCTTCCAGCGTCATCCCCTCGCTGACTTCCTCCTGCATAGAGCTTACCTCACGGGAGGCGCCTTCCGCCTGCAGGATGTCTTCCATGGAAAGTCCGGACTCTGTTTGGAGCTCACTCAAGGTGGCTTCCCGCCCCAAACGGGCCTCCAGCTCCTCTTTGCATCTGTAAAGCAATATCGCATTACTCTTTATGCTGCGACTCACTTTTATCGTTCCGTTATCCCGAAAATAGCGGCGGATCTCCCCATCTATTTTGGGAACGGAATAAGTGGAAAACTCCGTTCCGTATGTAAAATCAAACCCCCGCACCGCTTTGATAAAACCGATGCAGCCCAGCTGATAGAGATCCTCCGCCTCCACCCCGCGGCCCAAGTACCGCCGCACGATGCCGTAGATCAGCCCCGCGTTTTCCTCCAGCAGGCAGCTTTCCGCCTCTCCGTCACCCTGCTGCGCCTGCAAAAGCCGCTCTTTGAGTTCCGTCCTCATGGGCGCTTGGCGCGAAGCGCGATCTTTTTGCGCATGGTCACCGTGGTGCCCCGCCCCACCTTGGTGCGGATGCGAAGGGCATCCATAAAGCTCTCCATAATGGTAAATCCCATGCCGCTGCGCTCGTCACCCCCGGTGGTAAAAAGCGGCGCTCTCGCCTTTTCCACATCCTCAATACCGCATCCTGCGTCCCGCACCACGATCTCAAGAATGTTCCCCTCGTAGATCCGCCCGCGGAGAGTGATCTTCCCGATGGTATCGGGATAGGCGTGGACGATGGCATTGGTCACCGCCTCGCTCACCGCCGTTTTGATATCGCCCAGCTCCTCCAGCGTGGGATCCAGCTGCGCGGCAAAACCCGCCACAGCGCATCTGGCAAAGCCTTCATTGATACTGCGGCTGCCAAAGGTCAGCTGCATTTCATTGATCAATTCCATAGTCCTTCTCCTTTTTCATGTGAATCAGCCGCCCGACTCCCGCGATCTCCAGAATCCGTCCTGCCTGCGGCGGCACACCGCACAAAAGCATGCTGCCGCCGTAGCATTGCAGCCGCCGCTGGGTCCGCAGCAGCACGGCGATCCCCGAGCTATCCATAAAGGTAATGCCGGAAAAATCCAGCACCAGACGCAGCGGCAGCGCCGCGTCCACCTCACGGGCGATCTCCTCCATGGCGTACCTGGCGCCGTGGTGATCCAATTCCCCCTTCAATTCCAAAAGCAGATTCCGTTCTATCCGTTTCGAAATGATCTCCATTTCCTCGCTCCTTTACCAAAAAATCACCCGTCCCTTTGCAGGATAGGGTGATTATAGGTGAGACGCGACTTTCTTTTCTGTCGAATCCCTTGGGCGGAGAAGCAAAATTTCTCTTTTTTCACTCCTCCTCTTAACTTTCCGCGCAAAATGTGATATGCTGATTGCAGTCAAAATCCATTTTCAGTGCAGGAGGCAATCAGCATGAGAGATTACGCACAGGAATTTAAAGATAGAGTCGAATTTATTCAGGGTCTTTTGAAGAACAGCGGCGCCAAGGGCATCATCTTCGGTAACTCCGGCGGCAAGGACAGCGCCCTTGTGGGCATTCTCTGCAAAGCCGCCTGCGATAATACCGTGGGCATCATCATGCCCTGCGAATCCAAGCGCAACTTCGGCGAGGATAAGGACGACGGCTGCGATCTTGCCGAGCAGTACGGTATTGAGACCCGCGTTCTGGATCTCACCGCCGAAAAGGCTCTTGTGATAGAGGTCACCTCTTCTGTCACCACTTTGAACGCATCCGCTATTTCCAATATTGCTCCCCGCCTGCGTATGCTGGCCCTTTATACCATCGGCGCTTCGGAAAACCTGCTGGTAGCCGGCACCGGCAACCGCAGCGAGCGCTACATGGGCTATTTCACCAAGTGGGGCGACGGCGGCTGCGACTTTAACCCCATCTCCGACCTTACCGCTACGGAAGTTTTTGAGTTCCTCGCTTACCTGAAAGCCCCCACCAACATCATTACCAAGGCTCCCTCCGCCGGTCTCTATGAAGGTCAGACCGATGAGCAGGATATGGGCGTCACCTATAAAGCTATTGATGATTTCCTGCTTTACGGCACTGTCAACGAAGCCGATAAGGCGGTTATTGACCGCTATCACAGCCGCGCCGACCATAAGATCAACGGCCCCTATTTCTTCAAAAAGGTATAAAAAAAGAGTGAGTTGAGAATCCTCAACTCACTCTTTTTTTGCTTTCATCAGCTGATAGAAAAGCCCGTGTTCCGTGCAATACCAATAAAGCGTTCCGTAGCGCAGCATGGGAAGGCGGGTATCCAGCCCCCATTCGGGATACTGCTTTTTCAAAACCAGTGTGTCCCCCGTCAAAAGCGCAAGGAAGGAAATATAATGCGCCTTGGTCATCTCATGCTGAGAGGTCACGAAAAACTCGTTTTCAATCACCTCGATCTTAAGGGCATGCGCTTCATCCGCCTTTTGCGCTTTCAGCGGCATAAGGATCTTGCCGCAGCAGCTGACAGTCGTTTCCGCCGCGGAGGTCACAAGATTACCGCAGACGGGACAGACATAAAATTTCAGTTTTTTCATATTGCCTCCTGTGGGTTCGTTGCTTTCCGCGCCGCCCGAGAGCAGCACCTTGAGATCCATACCGAACACATCCGAAAGCGCCGTCAGCAGTCCCACATCGGGGCAACCCATCCCCCTCTCCCATTTGGAAACGGCTTTATCGCTGATATGCAGCTTTTCCGCCAGTTCCCGCTGGGTTAAATTCAGCCGTTTTCGGTTGTCGCGGATCAATTCGCCCATTCTGCTCTGGTCCATATTCTCACCTCAAAAGCATTATACAACGCTTTGTTGAAAATTCCTATCCACGCTCCGTAGAGAAAAAAGAGTGAGTTGAAAACCAACTCACTCTTTTTTATTACTTCATAGCGGCAGCGGATTCATCCAGCTTGGCGATGAGGGCGCGGAGCTTTTCAGCCTTTTCCTTTTCCCCGTTGACAACAGCTTCGGGAGCCTTTGCCAGGAAGCCGGGGTTGGAGAGCTTGCCTTCAATGCGCTGGAGATTCTTTTCAGCGTCTGCCTTTTCCTTTGCGATGCGGGCCAGTTCCTTTTCGAAATCCACCAGCTCGGCAAGAGGCATATAGACATTGGCATTGTGGGTGACCACAGTTACAAGACCGCTGAGATCTTCGGGAGCCTTATCGGTAACGGTGATCTCATTGGAGTAAGCAAGGCGCATCATAAAGGCGCGGCCTGCTTCGTAAACTTCGGGAGTCTCGGAAACGATGATCATCTGAGCCTTCTTGGAAGGAGGTACATTCATTTCAGCGCGGCGGGCGCGGATAGCGGTGATCGCGTCCTTCACGGCTTCCATGGTGCGCTCTTCCGCGGCGAAGTTCATTTCCTCGCTGTATTCGGGCCACTGCGCCTTCATAAGGAAGTCACCTTCGTGAGGCAGAGCCTGCCAGATCTCTTCGGTGATGAAGGGCATGAAGGGATGGAGCAGCTTGAGGATCTGGATGAGAACATAGCAGAGAACATTCTGGGTGTTCTTCTTGGCTTCCTCATCTTCACCGTAGAGGCGGGTCTTGGTAAGCTCGATGTACCAGTCGCAGTAGGTATCCCAGATGAAGTCATAGACCTTGGCGGAAGCTACGCCCAGTTCGAAAGTATCCATGTTTTCGGTGACTTCGCGAATGAGAGTATTGAGCTTGGAGAGGACCCACTTATCTTCCAGTTCCAGCTTTTCGGGCAGCTTCACCTCGTCGATGGTGAGGTTCATCAT
>JAFQLA010000117.1 GCA_017396725.1 Oscillospiraceae bacterium | reverse complement strand
GCCCGCGCCCTGCTGCTGGCTTCCGAGGATAACCGTCCCATCCTGAAGAAGGCCGGTTTCCTGACCCGCGATCCTCGTATGAAGGAACGCAAGAAGTACGGTCTGAAGGCAGCTCGTCGTGCTCCCCAGTTCTCCAAGCGCTAATCGCTTACGAAGAATTATCGAGAAGACCACCCATTGGTGGTCTTCTTTTTTATTCTGCATAAGTTCCGTCGACCGATCCACGGCGTTTGCGAATGTGATTTTATCACAGAAAACATGTGATGAAGGGGGTATAATAAACTCACAAAAGAAAAAAGGAGGACGAATAGATGTCTGCTATCAATATTAATAAAGAAAATTTCCAGAATGAAGTGATGAATTCCGATAAGCCCGTCCTGCTGGACTTCTGGGCTCCCTGGTGCGGTCCCTGCCGCATGGTGATCCCCATTGTGGAAGAGATTGCCGAAGAACGGGCTGACATCAAGGTGGGTAAGGTCAATGTGGATGAGCAGAGAGAGCTTGCCAAGCAGTTCAGAGTGATGAGTATTCCTACCCCGGTGGTCATAAAAAACGGTGAGGTTGTAAATCGGTCTATGGGAGCAAAACCCAAGGAAGACATTCTTGCCATGCTGTAAAGAGAAAATCAAAAGAAAGATCCGCCGCATAGAAAGTGCGGCGGATCTTTTATGCTCCGGAGATCTGTTTGAGTTTTTGCGCATCCGTGATCTCAATAACGCCACGGGATAAGCTGACGGCTCCTTCGCTTTGGAAATGGCGCAGCATGCGGGTGATCACTTCCCGATGGGAGCCCAAATGGTTGGCAACGGTTTCGTGGGTGATTTTAAGTACATTGCTTTCTTCAATGTCCGCCTCCGTTAAGAGGAAGGAAGCGACCCGCTTATCCAGACTTTTCCACATGATCTGCTCGATCAGCCACATAACGTCGGAAAAACGGGTGGCCATCAGCTCGTTGGTATAGTTCGAAACAGGTGCGGATTGCTCCATAATGCGCTGATAGACATTCGGAGGAATGATCCAAAGCTTGGTATCTTTTTCTGCTTCAATGGTGATATCGAACTGGATGGAGCGCATCATACAGGATGCGGAGAAAAGGCACATATCCCGGTCAAACAGCCGGTAGACCGTGATTTCGCGGCCTTCATCGGAGAGAATATATGCACGAAGCTGACCGGTCTTTATCAGTAAAAGGCCGGTGCAGTCCACGCTGCCGTTGTGAATTACGGTGCCCTTGCTGACTTTGCGCTCTATCAGGCTGTCAAGAATTTGCAGTTGCTGCTCTGCGGTCAGTTTGTTCCAAATGGGGAAATAGTTTTGAAAGGTCATAGTCATTTCTCCTGATTTCGGTATAGTGAGGGGAGTGGGAGCTATAAAATCGGCTCAATGGCGGCAAGGAAATATTCCGCGATCACTTCCGGCGGCTCGCTCATCTTATGGGAAAGCCACCATTCCACGGTTTCCACGAAGGAAGAAGAAATGTGATTTACCAGATAGTCCTGCGGCAGGCGGCTTTTTTCCAGAAGTCCCGTATCGGCGTACTGAGTGAGGATCAGGCCTTTCAGATTGCTTTTGAAATAGCGGAGAAAAAGCTCGTTATTCTGAGAGGAAAGGAGCTGGAGAATATTGCGGTCGTTTTCCTGCAGATGGCGCAGCAGGTGGAGAAAAACCGAGTCGGTGGGGCAGGCGCTGCAGCAGTGATAGTGCCCGTGGGGAAGACCCATAGCGGTATCGATAATATGACCGAAAAGCTCTTCGCAGAGGTCTTTGAGAAGAAAATCCTTGGTTTCAAAATGTGCATAAAAAGTGGTGCGGCCCACATCGGCGGCATCAATAATCTCCTGCACAGAGATCTGGTGATAGCTTTTTTCAGCAAGCAAAGCGGTAAAAGCGCTGAAAATAGCCTCCCGCGTTTTCTTTTGGCGTCGATCCATAGCGGCCTCCCAAACAAATTGCCGAAAATGTTCCGTAACTTACAGATGCAGAGATTTGCTCCTTGATGCACGGAAGAGGTTTTGCATAAAATAGAGTCAAGATACAGAACAGAATGTTTTATATCATACATAGTATCTGTTGTTTTGTATTATGTCAATGCAGAAATGAGGCGTAAGGATGAAAAAGATCAATGAAATTTTCAGCAGCCTTCCAGCAACGATGGTGGGCGGTGCGTTTTTGGTGTTGAGCTTTCTGCTGCCAAGATTCGGCGCAGAACTCCCGGCAGATCCCGCGTGGATCGCAGTGGTCATCTGCGGTTTTCCGCTTTTGTGTTCCGCGGTGCGAAAGCTGGTGTTTGCCCGCGGTATCAGCAAAATTTCTTCGGCCTTGCTGATCACGGCTGCCATGATCGCTTCTGTTGCCATTGGTGATATTTTTGCCGCAGGTGAGGTTGCCTTTATTATGGCCATTGGCGAGATTCTGGAAGATGCCACTACCGACAGAGCCAAGCGGGGACTCAAAAAACTGATCTCACTTGCTCCCGCGCAGGGGCGGCGCATTTGTGACGGCAAGGAGGAGATGATTCCCGCGGAAGAGATCCTCTGCGGCGATATTCTGCGGATCCTGCCCGGTGAGACCATCCCGGTAGACGGCATAATTCTGGAAGGTGAAACCTCGGTAGATCAGTCGGTGATGACGGGGGAATCTCTGCCGGCAGACAAAACTGTGGGCGATGAAGTTTTCTGCGGCACGGTGAACCGTTTTGGCGCTGTGGATATCCGCGCGACCAAGGTGGGCGAGGACAGCTCACTGCAAAAGATTATCCGCTTGGTGCAGGAGGCAGAGGACAAGAAAGCGCCCATGGCCCGCACTATGGATCGCTGCGCCAGCTGGATGGTGCCGCTGGCGCTGGGCATTGCCGTGGTCGCGGGGATCGTTACACGGGACATCGTCCGTGCGGTGACGGTGCTGGTGGTATTTTGCCCCTGCGCGTTGGTGCTGGCGACCCCTACGGCCATTATGGCGGCCATCGGGCAGGCTACAAAGCGCGGTGTTATCATTAAGTCGGGCGAGGCGCTTGAAAAGTTAGGAAAGGTGGATACCGTTGCCTTTGATAAAACGGGTACTCTGACCTGCGGCAAACTGGAGGTTTCCAACACGGTGGTTTTTGATGGAGCTATCGGTGAGGAAGAGCTCCTGATTCTGGCGGCGGCTGCTGAAGCAAAGAGCGAGCATCCTTTGGGCAAGGCGGTGGTAAGCTTTGCCAAAAAGAGAGAGCTTATATTGCCCGATACGCGTGATTTCACTATGAACAGCGGCAAGGGTATTGCTGCCCGCATAGACAGCGACAGCATACTTTGCGGCAGCGCGCGGTATCTGGAAGAAAACGGTGTGCGTATCCCGCAGGAGCATGAAGCGGAGCTGGAAAAGCTCCGCGGCGAAGGGAAAGCGCTGATCCTTGTTGCAAGAAACGGCGAGTGTATCGGTGTTATCGCGCTTTCCGATGTGCTGCGCGATGAGGCATCAGACATGGTGCGCCGGCTGGAAAGCATGGGAGTATCTTCCGTGCTGCTTACGGGTGACAACAAGCGCTCGGCAGATTATTTTGCAGCCCGTGCCGGCATCGGTGAAGTCCGCGCGGAGCTGCTGCCGGAAGGAAAGGTGCAGGCGCTGGAAGAGATGATGGCAGGCGGCCGTGGGGTCTGCATGATCGGCGACGGTGTGAATGACGCGCCTGCGCTGAAAACGGCGCATCTGGGCGTTGCCATGGGCAGCATGGGAAGTGATATTGCGGTGGAGGCAGCGGATATTGCCCTGATGCGGGATGACCTTTCGGCCATTCCCTATCTCAAGCGACTTTCCAATGCCACGGTGCGCACCATTGCTTTGGGAATTACCCTGTCGATGGCTATCAATATCATTGCGGTGATTTTGTCGGTAATGGGTTTGCTGACGCCTACGGTAGGTGCCTTGGTGCATAACGCGGGCTCGGTGCTGGTGGTGCTGATTGCCGCCGCGCTTTATGACAGAAAATTTGAGTAAAGGAAAGGGCGCCCTTGGAAAGAAGGGCGCCCTTTTCTTGTATCCTTTCCCGCGCCGTGTAGACACGGTGGAAGCAGGAAAGATTGAAAAATTTGAAAGATACCATTGACAGTTTTGGTCTAATAGAT
>JAFQLA010000116.1 GCA_017396725.1 Oscillospiraceae bacterium | reverse complement strand
GTGCCAACGTTGCCTACGAGCTGACTTTCCTCGCCGCCGGTATCATCTGCCTTCTTTACGTCGTTCTCATCAAGAAGGATCGTCTGATCCCCAAGATGGAACTTCCCAAGTACACCGGTGCAATTTTCGAAACCGCCGGTCAGTTCTCCTACATCTATGCTATCGCCGATGACGAGCATCTGCCCATGTCCGCTCCCATCATCTCCGCCTACTGTGTGGCGAGCGTTCTGTGGAGCCGCATTTTCCTCAAGGAAAAGCTCTCTGCAAAGCACTACGCCATGGTCGGCCTTGTGGTGATCGGTATCGTCATTATGGGCGTCTTTGACGTATAACAAAAAAGAAGACTTTGTCTTTTGACAAAGTCTTCTTTTTTTATGCCGATATTGGGGAACACTGTGCTTTGCCATGCCGTTCGGTGCACTTCTCTCTATCACAAAAAGCTCTTGACAAATATTCCGGTGCGACTACAATTAGAATGTATTTTAAGTCGCATGCGACATATTTTTTGAGGTGATTTTTTGTACCACGATACCATTCCCAAGGGTCTGCGCTTCACCATTTTGCATCGCGCAATCCGGCAAAAGATGGATGAATCTGTAAAGGATTTTGACTTGACCGGTGTTCAGTTTGCAGTGCTCGGTCAGCTTGCCCGTCTGGAACACAGTCGGAGCGGCGAAGTGAGTCAGAAAATGCTGGAGGAAGCCACCCACGGCACCCATGCCAACATGACGGAGATTTTGAAGAAGCTCGAAAAGAAGGGCTTTATCACCTGCCAGCCCAGCGAAATCGACCGCCGTTCCAAGGTCATTCGCTCCACCGAACGCGCTTATGCGCTTCATTCCCGTTTGAACGAATGTGACGAGGAGATTTTCCGCACATTGACCGCGGGTATCCCGGAGCAGGAAGTTGACACCATGCTGCGCGTGATGGATCAAATGCTGCAAAATGTTTTTTCTTTGAGCGGCGGATGCTGCTGTACCACCAAAGGAGGTGAGGAACTTTGATTAAAATGCTTCTCAAATGTGTCCGGGAGTATAAGCTCCCTTCTATTCTGTGTCTTTTCTTCATCATGGGCGAAGTCGCCATTGAAGTCCTCATCCCCTTCATCACCGCCGACCTCATCAATACCGTCAAGGCCGGTGCCGCACTGGAGGGCATTGTGTACGACGGCTTAAAGCTGATAGTTATGGCTCTCACTTCCCTCTGCTTTGGTGCCTTGGCGGCGCATTTTGGATCCACCGCCAGCGCCGGTTTTGCCAAAAATGTCCGACACGATCTCTTTGTCAAGGTGCAGGAGTTTTCCTTTGAGAATATTGACAAATTCTCCTCCGCCTCCCTCGTCACCCGTATGACAACGGACATTCAGCATGTGCAGATGGCCTATATGATGTGCATTCGCGTGGCCGTTCGCGCACCCATGATGTTCTTCTTTGCCGTCATCATGGCCTATGTCATGGGCGGTGCGCTGGCCTCCACCTTTGTCATCGTGATTCCTGTACTTCTCTTTGGTCTTATCAGTATTGCCCGCAAGGCGATGCCCGCTTTCCGCGCCGTCTTCCGCAAGTACGATAAAATGAACGAGTCCGTCGAGGAAAATGTACGCGCCATGCGCGTGGTCAAGGGCTTCTCCCGCGAAGATCATGAGAAGGAAAAATTCGCCGCCGCTTCCAAAAGCATTGCCAAGGATTTCACCTACGCCGAGCGCATTGTGGCTCTCAACGGCCCGCTGATGCAGCTTTGCAATTACTTCAACATGCTCTTCATCCTCTATGTCGGCTCGAAAATCATTATTTCCACCGGCGCAGAGAATATCGACGTAGGTCAACTCTCTGCCATGCTTGTCTACGGCATGCAGATTCTCATGTCGCTGATGATGCTCTCCATGATCTACGTCATGCTCACCATGAGCCTCGAGGCCGCCAAGCGCATCTATGAAGTATTGCGCGAAGAAAGCACACTCCGCGACCCCGAAGATCCTGTCTGTGAAATTGCCGACGGCTCCATTGATTTTGAGGGCGTCAGCTTCAAATACGCCGCCGGCGCGGAAAACTGGGCACTGCAGAATGTGTCGCTCCACATTGATTCCGGCATGACGGTCGGCATCCTCGGCGGTACCGGCTCGTCCAAGACCACCTTCATCCAGCTCATCTCCCGCCTGTACGATGTGAGCGAGGGCAGCGTGAAGGTCGGCGGTATCGATGTGCGCCAATACAACACGGAGGCTCTGCGCTCTGCCGTTGCCGTTGTTCTTCAGAAGAACACTCTTTTCTCCGGCACTATCCGCGAAAACCTTCGCTGGGGCAAAGCTGATGCAACGGACGAAGAAATCCAAGAAGCCTGCCGTCTGGCACAGGCCGAAAGTTTCATTCTCTCCTTCCCCGAGGGCTATGATACCCACATTGAGCAGGGCGGCACGAATGTTTCCGGCGGCCAGAAGCAGCGTTTGTGCATTGCCCGGGCGCTTCTCAAAAAGCCCAAAATTTTCATTCTCGATGACTCCACCTCCGCGGTTGACACCCGCACGGATGCATTGATCCGCGAGGGATTCAAAACCTATTTGCCCGACACCACCAAACTCATCATTGCCCAGCGCGTTGCAAGCGTTCAGGACGCGGATCTGATCGTCATTTTCGATAACGGACGCATTGCCGCCGCAGGCAAACACGAAGACCTCCTGCAAAGCTCCGCCATTTACCGCGAGGTCTACGATTCTCAAACGAAGGGAGGCAGCATTCATGGCTAATCCCCGTCCTCCCCGTGGCCGCGGTATGGGCCCCGGCGGAAAGCCGGACTTCAAAGTACTCAGCCGCACGGTGAAAAAGCTCTTCTCCTACTATCCCGTACTGGCACCGCTGGCCTTCTTCTGCATTCTCTTCTCTGCCGTTGTCTCCTCCATCCCCGCCCTCTTTACGCAGAATGTGATTCAGGTCATCGAACGCTGGTACCTCAGCCGCGACTGGGCAAGCGCGCAAGGAGAAGTGCTACACTATCTCCGAATTCTCGCGCTTTTATATCTCCTCTCCCTGCTCTCCTCCTTCCTCCAGACACAGCTGATGGCCTACATGACCCAAGGCTTTCTTGACAAGCTTCGCCGCGAGATGTTTGACGGCATGCAGCGCCTTCCCATCCGCTATTTCGACACCCATCCCCACGGCGAGATCATGAGCCACTACACCAATGATATTGATACGCTCCGCCAGCTTATCTCTCAGGCGATCCCCTCCTTCCTGCAGGCGGGAACCATTGTGCTTGTGGTGTTCTCCATCATGCTCTACTTTAGTCTCTGGATGACACTGGTGCTGCTCATCGGTGTCGGTGCCATGATTTTCGCAGTGAAAACCATCGGCGGCGGCAGTGCGAAGTATTTCGTCCGTCAGCAGGCCGCCGTAGCCGGAACCGAGGGCTATATTCAGGAGATGATGACCGGCCAGAAAGTCGTAAAGGTCTTCTGCCGCGAAGCGCAGGCCATCGAAGATTTCGACAAGCTGAACAATCAGCTCTTCGAGGACAGCCGCAAGGCCAACACCTATGCCAGTATCCTCGGGCCCATCATCGGCAACATCGGCAATATTCTCTATGTAACGCTTGCTCTTGCAGGTGGTATCTTCCTTCTCCTTGGAGTGCCAAACGTCAGTCTTTCCGGAAAAGTGCTGGATATTTCCATTCTCGTGCCTTTCCTCAACATGGCCCGCCAGTTCACCGGCAATGTCAACCAGCTTTCCCAGCAGATCAACGCCATTGTCATGGCGGGTGCAGGTGCGCAGCG
>JAFQLA010000115.1 GCA_017396725.1 Oscillospiraceae bacterium | reverse complement strand
CCAGATCTCCTTCTTTGATGATCCCGCCCGCTGCGCCCAGATGTGCAACCGTCTGGTAGACGAGCTGGAACAGCGCATCAAGGATGGCGTCAGCGTAGTTCCCGCAGGCACCAAGCGCATCCTCGTTACCGGCACTCCTCTGGCAGTGCCCAACTGGAAGCTGCACAACATCATTGAAACCAGCGGCGGTGCCGTTGTTTGCGAAGAAATGTGCACCGGTACCCGCTACTTCGAAAATCTGGTGGACGAAAGCAAGACCACGCTGGACGAACAGTTCATGGCTCTTTCCGAGCGCTATATGAAGACCAACTGCGCTTGCTTCACCCCCAACACCGGCCGCATTGACGATCTCAAGCGCATGGTGAAGGAATATAAGGTAGACGGCGTGATCGACTGCAGCCTGAAGTTCTGCTGCCTGTATGACACCGAAAAGTACAGCGTTGCCCGCGCACTGAAGGAAGAGGGCGTTCCTGTACTGAGCCTGGAAACCGACTATGCCGATACCGACGCCGAACAGCTGCGCACCCGCATCGGCGCATTCATCGAAATGCTCAATGGCTGAGGGAGATCTTCGCTATTACATTCTCTTTGCAAACTATGAGCACGGCCTCGCGCTGCGGGATCTGCTGCTCAAGGACGGCATCAAAAACCGCATCGCTCCCGCGCCCCGTGCTATTCAGGGCACGCTTTCCTGCGGTATGTCGCTCCTTCTGGAGCCGGCGGATGTGGAAGCGGCCAAAGCCTGCATAGAGAGAAACCACGCGGACTATCACGATATTGTCCCGCTGGCAGGTCAGATCAAATCTCACCGCGATAAATACTGTTAAAAAAGAGAGGGGGCTTCAAGCCTCCCTCTCTTTTTTGTTGACAGATCGCAGTCGGTATTGTAAAATACAAATACCCCCAAGGGGTATTTGGAGGTGCTTATGGAAGAGAAAACCAAGCAGACGGAAAACTGTGGCTGCTGCCGTATGAAAGAAACTCCCCGCTCCGAGGAGTCTGTCCGGAAATTGGAAAACCGCATCAACCGCATGATCGGCCAGTTGGGCGGCATCCGCACTATGCTGCGGGAAAACCGCTACTGCGGTGATATTCTGGTGCAGGTGGCAGCGGTGGAAAGCGCGCTGCAGAATCTGGGGTACATTATCCTTCAGGACCATATGGCCTCTTGCGTCAGCGCCGAGATCCGCGCGGGGAACGAAGAGATCATTGCTGAGACTATGGAGCTTGTAAAAAAGCTGAAATAATAAGGTGAAACTATGAGCGAAAAGAAATTTGATGTAACGGGTATGACCTGTGCCGCCTGCAGTGCTCATGTGGAAAAGGCAGTCAAGGGCGTGGAAGGCGTAAAGTCAGTGTCGGTGAGCCTGTTGACCAACTCTATGCTGGTGGATTTTGCGGCCCCGGCTACGGCGGGAACCATTGAGGATGCCGTTGCCAAAGCAGGTTACGGCGCGAAGGTATCCGGGAGTGAGAAAAAAGAGATCCGGGGCAGCGAGAGTCTTGAAGATAAGGAAACGCCGCGGCTGAAAAAGCGCCTGGTCGCTTCGCTTTGCATTTTGCTGCCTTTGATGTATGTTTCCATGGGCGGCGTGATGTGGGGCTGGCCGCTGCCTGCGGTGATGGCGGAGAACCCGTTGATCATCGGCCTTTTTGAACTGCTGCTGACGGCGGCGGTGATGATCATCAATCAGAAATTTTTTATCAGCGGTTTCCAAAGCGCCATCCACGGCGGCGCCAATATGGATACCCTAGTGGCTCTTGGCAGCGGCGCGGCCTTTGTGTACAGCACGGCCATGCTTTTTGCTATGTGTGCCGCGGCATGGAACGGCGATTTAGCGGCGGCGCACCATTATCTCCATGAGTTCTATTTTGAGTCTGCCGCTATGATCCTCACGCTGATCACGGTTGGTAAAATGCTGGAAGCCCGCAGTAAGGGCAAGACTACCAACGCCATCAAATCTCTCATGGATCTCGCACCCAAGACGGCAACCATCCTTCGCAACGGTGCGGAAGTGACTGTGGGTGTGGAGGAGGTCCGCGCGGGGGACATTTTTGTGGTGCGCCCCGGCGAAAGCATCCCTGTGGACGGCGAAGTGCTGGACGGTGCCAGCGCCGTCAATGAATCGGCCCTGACGGGAGAAAGCATCCCTGTGGATAAAGAAGCAGGCAGCAGCGTAAGCGCCGCTACCATGAATCAGAACGGATTTTTAACCTGCCGCGCTACCCGCGTAGGCGCGGATACCACCCTCAGCCAGATTATCGCCATGGTGGAAAATGCGGCAGCTACCAAAGCGCCTATTGCCAAGATCGCGGACAAGGTGTCGGGTGTATTTGTGCCGGTGGTGATCGCCATTGCGGTGATCACGGGAGCGGCATGGCTCTTTGCAGGGGAAGCCTTCGGCTTTGCTCTGGCCCGTGCCATCAGCGTGCTGGTGATCAGCTGCCCCTGTGCGCTGGGCCTTGCTACGCCTGTTGCCATTATGGTGGGCAGCGGTGTGGGCGCAAAGGGCGGCGTGCTCTTTAAGACCGCTGTTGCGCTGGAAGCAGCCGGTAAGAGCGATATCGTGGTATTGGATAAGACCGGCACGGTGACCGAAGGCCGCCCGCAGGTGACGGATATTGCGGCGGATAATGAAGAAGAACTCCTTGCTGTGGCGCTTGCGCTGGAGATGAAGAGTGAGCATCCCCTTTCCCGCGCGGTGGTGCACTACGGTGAGAAACTGGGCAAGAGTATGGCGGCGGCAGAGAACTTTGCCGCGCTGCCGGGTCACGGCGTTTCGGGCGTAGTGAACGGAAAAGAAGCTTACGGCGGCAACGCGGAGCTGATGCTGCAAAAAGGCCTTCTCACCGCGGATGTGAAAAAGAAAGGCGAAAGCCTTGCGCAGGAAGGAAAGACGCCTCTTTACTTTGCCTGCGGCGGCAGGATGCTGGGTATTATCGCTGTGGCTGACACGGTGAAAAACGACAGCTGTGAGGCAGTGCGCCAGCTGCAAAATATGGGTGTGCAGGTAGTGATGCTGACGGGCGATAACCATCGCACGGCAAAAGCCATTGCGGCGGAAGTGGGCATCGATACGGTGGTATCCGATGTGCTTCCCGGTGATAAGGAAGCTGTG
>JAFQLA010000114.1 GCA_017396725.1 Oscillospiraceae bacterium | reverse complement strand
GGGCGCACTTGGCGGTCTCGACGGCGATCTCGACCAGCTCGTCCTCGTTGGGATCGATGTTGATGGCGCAGTCGGCCATAGCCAGCACTTCGTTTTCACCGGAAGCGGAGGGACGAACCATAATGAAGCAGGAGGAAACGATCTTGTTGCCGGGCTTGGTCTTGATGAGCTGCAGAGCGGGGCGAACGGTATCAGCGGTGGAATAGGTAGCGCCGCCCAGAAGGCAGTCAGCCTTGCCCATCTTCACCAGCATGGTGCCGAAGTAGTTGCTCTTAAGGAGAGCCTCGCGGCATTCTTCAGCGCTCATCTTGCCCTTACGCAGAGCAACCATCTCGTCTACCATAGCGTCCATTTCGGGATAGAGAGCGGGGTCAATGATCTCAGCGCCGCGGATGTTGAATGCGGTTTCTTCAGCAGCAGCCATGATCTCTTCTTCGTTGCCTACCAGGATGGGCTTGAGGAAGTTACCGGAGAGCAGACGGGCGCTTGCTTCCAGAATGCGGGGATCGGTACCTTCGGTGAACACGATGGTGCGGGGATGTTCCTTCAGCTTCTTAATGAGCATACCAAAGCCAAACATAAGTAAAATCTCCTTTATATCTTAAAAATTTAATCACTTTTCCATGGGCGGCAAGGCTTTCCCATAAGCCGCCATTATCCTCTATATTATACTCTTAATATTTTGCGGGTCAACAATTATTGCGCAAAAAGATTCGAAAAACTCTGCTTTTCTCCCTTTTCGCAAAGCCATCCCCCTTGACGAATGCCTATTTTGTGATAAAATGAAATAGTTACAAATTGTAACCATCCTGTTCCGTGAGGTCTTTTATGAAAGTACAGCAGCGGAAAACTAAATCACGCAAAGCCGGCGGGTTTGATTTCAAGGCGCTGTGGCAAAAGTTCAGGGAGAAGGCCTCCTTTGTCAGCCGCCGCTGGAGCCGCATCCGCTCGGAAAACCGCAAGCATCGCTTTCCTGAGTCCAACCGCTTTTTGATCCTCATCGTGCTCTTTGTCTGGGGCATGATCCCGCTGGTTTTCACCCGGGTGCGCGAGCTGGGCCACAAGCTGCACCGCCGCAGCATCTGGTTTGCCGGCAAGCTGGGGGATCTGGGGCAGAAGATCCGTCTCAAGCCCGCGCCCTTTATTGCCATCGCCGTGGTGCTTTGCGGCATCGCCGTCTTTTTCTCCTTCTATACCATCGGCACCCATGTGGTGTATGACGGGCAGGATCTGGGGTATGTAGCCACCGCCGGCACGCTGAAAAGCGCCTGCCGCGATGTCGAGCGCATCACCTCTCAGACGCTGGACCATGAGTTCACCATCGGCGAGGGTCTCATCGAGAGCCAGACCAAGCTGGCGCCGCGCAAGGATCTCATCTCCAAGGCCGAACTGAAGGAAGCCCTCTTTGGCGCCATGAATCTGGTGACGCACGGCTACACCCTGCAGATCAACGGCGAGAACATCGCCTCCACCACCTATCCCGGCGCGCTGGAGGAACTTTTGCAGCAGCTCAAGAATGTATATATCACGGAAAATACCGTCTCCTGCGAGTTTGTGGAAACCACCAACATCACCGTGGGCTATATCCCCGTGGTGGATGTAGTGAATCTGGGCCGCATCGCCGAGCTGGTGAACTCCACCAAGGCAGGAGAAGTGACCTACACCATCCAGAAGGGCGATACCTGGTCTGAGATCGCGGATGCCCACGATATGACCTCCGCCGAGCTCAAGGCCCTGAACCCCGGCTATAATCCCGAGCGCATCCATGTGGACGAAGTCCTCACCATTTCCAACGCCGTCCCCTACCTCACCACCACGCAGGTGGAGTATGAGACCTATGTTGCCAATGTACCCTACCCCGTAGAGTATCAGGACGATCCCACCATGTGGGAGGGCGACTATAAGGTCATCACCCCCGGTGTGTACGGCAAGGCGGATATCGCCGCCAACGTCACCTATACCAACGGCGAAGAAACGGAGCGTCAGGTCATTTCCTACGCGCTCCTCACCTCTCCCGAGACCGAAGTGCAGCTGCGCGGCACCAAGGAGCGTCCCTCCTGGGCGCCCACGGGCAGCTTCCGCTGGCCCTGCAGCGGCACCATCACCTCTTACTTCGGCCCCCGCAACCTCAGCTATTCCAAGGCATCCAAGAACCATAAGGGCATCGACATCGGCAACGCCAAGGGCACGCCTATCTACGCCTCCGACGGCGGCACCGTCACCTATTCCGGCTGGATGAGCGGCTACGGTTACCTTGTCATCATCAACCACGGCAACGGTTACCAGACCTACTACGGCCACAACTCTTCCAACATCGTCTCCGTAGGCGAGCATGTCCACAAGGGTCAGCAGATCGCCAAGATGGGCTCCACCGGCAACTCCACCGGCAACCACTGCCACTTCGGCATCATGAAAAACGGTGTGTTTGTGAACCCGCTTAATTACATTTAGCGCTTGAAAAGGAAGGACTCCCAAGAGCCCTTCCTTTTTTGCGATGCGAATAAAAAAAGACTCCCTTTTGGGAGTCTTTTTCATTTTCCTGCTCTTTTACTTTCCGCGGACAAGGCGGCCTTCCGACCACACGGCGGCAACATCCTTGGGACCCATGCGGTAGATGGCGCGCTCGAAACGCTCCACCATGGAGATCTCACGGGCAGGCTCGGTAAAGGAGCCTTCGTCGATGACCACGGCATGGAGCTTGGTGCCGGGGGAGAACACAGGGCGGGGATCGAAATACTGGGCGCCTGCGGCAGAGCCCAGATAGTACGCCTCGGGCACGGAGAGGAAGCGGGGCTTCTTCTCATCCATCATGGCGCGCAGCTTGCTGGCGCGGATGGACATGGTGATGACCTTGGGCATGGCGATCTGCGCGCCGCCGGCGATGTCAGAGCCGAAGGCTACCCAAATGCCCTCGTCCATCATGGCGCGGACGGGTGCGATGCCGCTGGAGAGGTTGATATTGGAATCGGCGCAGTGGGCCATGACCACGCCGGCTTCACGCATGGCGCGGCGCTCGTTCTTATCGCTGTGAACGCAGTGGGCCATAACGGTGTGGCTCTTCCAGAGGCCGTATTTATCGTAGGTCTCCCAGTAATACTTGCAGTCGGGATGGAGCTGACGCACCCATTCCACCTCACCCAGATTTTCAGAGAGGTGAGACTGGACACGAAGATTGCGCTCATTGGCAAGCTTACCCAAAAAGGCCATGAGCTCATCGGTGCAGGAGGGGGTGAAGCGGGGGGTGATGATGGGCTTTACATACTTGAAGCGATGGCAGCCATCCAGCCAGCGCAGCGTCTCCGCCATGGACTGCTCGGTGGTCTCCTGCAGCTCGGGGCTGCCGTTTCTATCCATATTCACCTTGCCCACATAACCGGTAACGCCGGCCTTTTCCAGCTCTTCCATCAGGATCCAGGTGGCCTCGGTGTGGAGAGAGGAGAACATCACCACCCGGGTGATGCCCCAGGAAATGAGTTCATCTGCCAGCTTGTGATAAATGCGGCGGGCATATTCGGCATCGGCAAAGCGGGCCTCCGTTTTATACACATAGGTGGAGAGCCAGTCGATGAGCTCCATGTCCATGCCCATGCCCAGCATGGGATACTGGGGCGCATGGAGATGCATATCCACAAAGGCGGGAATAATAAGATTATCACCGTAATCCGTTACCGGCACATCGGCATACTTTTCCTCCAGCTTATCTCCCACAAAGAGGATCTCACCGCTGTCGGAAAGCACCACGTAGCCGCCCTTATGCTCGGCCAGCGTCTGCATGGTAACGGGATAGAGAATGTCACCTTTCAATGCTTTCATACCAATACCTCCTGAAGACAAAAAATGAGCATTCAACCCCGGGGCATACTGCACCCCCCCACTGCTGAACACTCATAGCCGGGCCTTAGGCGGCCCTGTAGAAACTCCCGCGCCATTGATGCGGGATTATATGAGAACCATATGTTTCTTTTCTTTAGCCTAGCACAACCGAAAGGAGATTGCAAGGGCATTTTCCCGGTATACTTTTTTCTCTTGCGGCATAGGTTGTCCTCAAAGAGGTGATCTTACCAATGAAAAAACGAAAAAGCCGACCCTTCCTCCGCCGTTTTCTTGCCGCGCTCTCTGCCGCCGCTACCCTTTGGGGCGCGGCTTCCACCGCCACCGCCGCCACAGCGCGGGAGGCGTATCTGGCTCTTGCGGGGGGGGAGAGCCTTGGCGTGGCCTTCCTTCGAAACGCCTTGGGGGATTACTTTTCCACCTCCCCGCTGCGCCTTTCCACCGCCGTGGTGCTGAGTCAGTCACCGGCCCTTCTTGCCGCCAAGGATGCGATATTGCCGCTATGGGGTGAGCTGGAAAAAGAAACCGCCCCCATGCCGGAGGACGCCGAAACCGAGGGCACTCTTCTGCCGCCCCAGGAAACGGAGACTCTCCCGCCGCTGGAGCTGACGGATAACGGGATACCGTGGCGCACTATCGCCCCCGTCTCTTCCACGGGCTACACCGTAGCAGGGAAGAGTTACATATCCAACTCCACCGACTATATTCTGGACGCCGAGGCTCTGCTTGCTCCCTTTGCCGCGGCGCTGGGAGAGGAAGAACCCCAGATCCTGATCCTCCACACCCACGGAAGCGAAGCCTATACCATGCCCGCAGGGGAGGAATACACCCCCAGCGGCGACTGGCGCACCGCCGACACCGCTTACAATGTGGTTCGCATCGGGGATGAGATGGCAAAGATCTTTGCCGCCAACGGCATCTCCGTTCTCCACGACCGCACCCTTTACGACGCCCCTGAATATAACGGCGCCTACGGCCGCTCCCTTGCCGCCATCGAAAGCTATCTCGCCCAATACCCCTCCATCTCCTTCGTGCTGGATATCCACCGCGATGCCGTCTCCGATGCCGAGGGCAACACCTACAAGCTCATCTCTCAGACGCAGGAGGGCGCGGCGGCCCAGATCTCCTTCGTGGTGGGGACGGACGGCAGCGGCCTTGCCCACGAAAACTGGCAGGAAAACCTGAAGCTTGCCGTAGCCGTGCAAAACGCGGTGCTTGCGGACTATCCCACCCTCATGCGGCCCATCACGGTGCGCAACACCCGCTACAATCAACACGCCACCACCGGCTCTCTGCTCATCGAAATGGGCGCGGCAGGAAACTCGCTGGATGAGGCGCTGCTCTCCGCCCGCCTTTTTACCGAGAAAATGGCGGAGGTCATCAAAAAATAAAAGGTGCCTTTCGACACCTTTTATGTATCATAAAATTTCAGCGGGCGGAACATCAAAATAAGCACCGGGATGGCAATGAGCAGCTCCGTCAAAGGCGCGGCGAAGAAAATTTCCTCCGCCGGCAAAAGCAGCGGCAGCAGCAATACCAAAGCGCTGCTGACAACGCAGCCTCTTGCCACCGACACGCCAAAGGCCAACCCCGCCTGCATCACCGACTGGAAGTAGTAGGAAGAGAGGATATTCACAGGCAGCAGCAAAAAGGCCGGGGCGTAGCGGCGGATGATCGCGGGGGCAATGGCAAGCACCTGCTCTGTAGGCTTCATAAAGAAGCGCACCACCATGTTGGGCAAAAGCATGGTCAGCCCCATCCACAGCACGCCAAGCCCAACGGCGGCAAGCAAAGCGCAGCGCAAAGTCTTTTTGATGCGCTCACGCTGCATGGCGCCGAAGTTCACACTCAGCACCGGCTGGGCGCTTTGGCCCACGGCATAGGCGCAGCACTGCACCATCACGCCGGTATTCATAATGGCGCTGTAAACGGAAAGGGCGTCACCGCCCAAGTGGAGCATGATCTGGCGGTTGAAGAGCGTAGTGACGATACCCATGGAAACATCGTTGAAAAAGGCGGAAAAACCGTTGGAAATGATTTTTCCCGCACGGCGGAAGAATCCCACAGGGCAGACAAGGCGCAGCGTATTTTTGCGGCTCACAAAATGGGTCAGCGCCACGCACATGCTGATGCCACCGCCGATAGATGTGGCAAGGCCGGCGCCGAAAGCGCCCATATCCAGCGCAAAGACGAAGAACCAGTCACCGAAAATATTGAAAATACCGCCGGAGGGCACCGCCGCCGTGGCGCGGCCGGGATCGCCGTCGTTGCGGAGGAAGGCCGCCAGCAGCTCCGTTGACACAAAGAAGGGAACGGCATAGCGGATAGGCTCAATATACCGCAGCGCGATCGGGAGGATCTCTTCATCGGCGCCGAAGAGCAAAAACAGTTCCTCAGCAAAAAAGAAGATCATGATCCACGCCAAAATCGCCAGCAGCACCGCAAAAAGGATGGCGGCGGAAAAGCTGCGGTCAGCTTCTTTCCTGTTGCCGCTGCCTTTGGCAACGCCGTAGAGCACGCTGCCGCCGATACCCGCAAGCATTCCAAGGCCGAAGATGATGTTCCACATGGGCGCCACCACCGCAAGGGCAGCCGCCCCCGCGGGGCCTTCGTACTGGCCCACCATGGCCATATCCACAAGGGAGTATACCGTGGTGATGAGCACACTGCCGAAAGAGGCGGCAAGGTACTTAAAATACACTTTTCTGATGTCATCTTTCAAAAGATCCATATCCCGCCTCCTTTCACCGCAGATTACTGATGATATCATACCATGTTTCCCCCCAAAAGAAAACCGCTTCGCCCAAAGGTTTTCATACTCTAACTTTTTATTCCGCCCCTTCATTTTCCCAACATTCATGCAACTTATTGCATTTTCGTTATAAATCGTGTAGAATAATGCTGTTGCGCGGCACATATTTTGCCGCAAGAGAGAGAAAAACAGGAGGTCTTTTTATGGAGGGTATTTCCCTTATCATCGCCTTTGTGGTGGCAGTTGTTCTCATGATCGTTGCCATCTCCAAGTTCAAGGTGCATCCGTTCCTTTCCATCATGGGCGTTTCCCTGCTGCTGGCTATCGTGGCAGGCATTCCCCTGACCGAGATCGCCGATGTCATCGGCGCAGGCTTCTCCGGCACCTTCAGCTCCATCGGTATCGTGATCATCCTCGGCGCCTTCATCGGCTCCGTTCTGGAACAGACCGGCGCTGCGCTGAAGCTGGCTGACATGGTCATTAAGCTGGTGGGTCAGAAGAACCCCGAGCTGGCCATGGAGCTTATGGGCTGGGTGGTTTCCATCCCCGTCTTCTGCGACAGCGGCT
>JAFQLA010000113.1 GCA_017396725.1 Oscillospiraceae bacterium | reverse complement strand
TGAATAAGATGGATACCCCCATCTGTGATTTTGTTCGGGAATATGCCCGCTCCAACACCTGCCGGCTGCATATGCCGGGCCATAAGGGCGCTGCCCATCTAGGGGTGGAGCATCTGGATATTACGGAGGTGCAGGGGGCGGACAGCCTGTACGAGGCAGAGGGCATCATCGCCGAAAGCGAAGCCAACGCAAGTGCGCTTTTCGGCTGCAGGACCCTTTATTCCACCGAAGGCTCTTCCCAGTGCATCCGCGCGATGCTGTATCTCATTTTGCTCCATGCCGCGCAGCATGGGCGAAAGCCGCTGATCGCCGCGGGGCGGAACGCGCACAAGACGTTTCTCACGGCGGCGGCGCTGCTGGACGCCGATGTCTGCTGGCTCTATCCCAAGGAGGCCGCCAGCTACCTTTCCTGCGACCTCACGGCGGAGGAGCTGGAAAGCTACCTCCAAAGCGCCAAAGAGCGGCCGACGGCGGTTTACCTGACCAGCCCGGACTATCTGGGAACGGTTTTGGACCTCCGCGCCATCGGCGAGGTTTGCCATCGCTATGGCGTGCTGCTGGCGGTGGATAATGCCCACGGCGCGTATCTGAAGTTCCTTCCGGAGTCCATGCATCCCATCGATCTGGGTGCGGATCTTTGCTGCGACTCCGCCCACAAGACCCTGCCGGTGCTTACCGGCGGCGCGTATCTGCACTTATCCGCCGGGATGGACGCGGCGGTGGGTGAGCAGGCGAAAAATGCCCTGATGCTCTTTGGCTCCACCAGCCCCTCCTATCTCATTTTGCAGTCGCTGGATGCGGCGAACAGACGGCTTGCGGACTATCCCCGGCGGTTGGGCAGGCTGATCCCCCGGTTGGAGGCCCTCAAAGACGGGCTTTCGCGGCAGGGATATCTGCTCTGCGGCGGCGAGGCGTTGAAGCTGACTATTCAGGCCAAGCCCTATGGATATACGGGTGAGCAGCTGGCGGAGCTTTTGCGGATGCGGAAAATCGAGCCGGAATTTGCGGATCGGGACTATCTTGTGCTGATGTTCTCCGCCGAAACGGAGGAAGAAACGCTGGCGCGGCTGGAGGAGGCCCTTTGCGGCATCCCGCCCCGGGCGCCCATTACGGAAGCGTGCCCCGCCTTCGCCCCAAGCGAAAAGGTGATGACCATACGCGAGGCTGCCCTTGCCCCGTCGGAGCGGCTGGGGGTGGATCAGTGCCTTGGGCGGATTTTGGCGGTGCCCACGGTGGGCTGCCCTCCCGCGGTCCCCATTCTGGTCTGCGGCGAGCGGATCGACGCGCACGCTATGGCGTGCTTTGCCTATTACGGCATCGAGAGCTGCTTTGTTGTGAAATCAGGCGAGGAAAGCGGCGGAAAGTAAGGGGTTTTTTGCTGAGAGCCGACTGATATAGCTTTATAAAAAGCAATCACCTGCGGGTGGTTGCTTTTTTCTTTGCTCCACGGCAGCCGTATGGTATAATTTCCGTGAGGTGATACGATGTATACTTTTTTGCACAGCTTACTGGCGGATAGAAAAGGCGGTGCGCTTTTCACCTGCTTTGGCCCGTGGCATTGGGTCTATATGGTTTTGGCCTGCGCGGCAGCGGCGGCAGTGCTGCGGCACATGAAAAATAAGCCTGCCGAAGCCAAAGAGAAAACGGCACGGGCATGGATCAATGGCGCATTTTCTCTTTATGTGGCAGATTTCTTCCTTATGCCACTGGCTTACGGTGAGATCGACATTGAAAAACTGCCCTTTCATGCCTGCACCGCTATGTGCGTGGCCTGCTTTTTGAGTTACCGCAGCGCGTTTTTCAAAAAATACCGCTCCTCTTTTGTGCTTTTGGGCTTTATTTCCAATCTGGTGTATCTCATTTACCCTGCGGGAGTCATGTGGCATCAGGTGCATCCTCTTTCTTACCGCGTGATACAAACGCTGGTGTTTCACGGCGTGATGTGCGTGTACGGCGCGGCGGCGCTTTTTTGTGAGGGAGAGGCGCTGCGCATAAAAAAGTGGGGCAGGGATCTTGCGGTGCTTGCCGCCATGGCCCTGTGGGCTCTGGTGGGGAACACGGTTTATAACGGCACTTCGGAAGGCTATTCCCACTTTTTCAACTGGTTTTTCGTGGTGCGGGATCCCTTTTACCTTCTGCCGGAAAATGCGGCGCCGTATATTATGCCGTGGCTGAATATAGCTGTGTTTTTCGCGGCGGAGCTTTTGATCAATCTCTTTTTTCATCTGCTGCGAAAGGCGCGGCAGAAAGCAACACCATAGAGCGGGTTGCTTTTTTCTCCCCTTTGGAGTACAATCCTTTATGGAAAAATTAACGGAGGAGTATATCCATGAAAATAGCAGTACCTTTTGAAAACGGTGAAGTTTTCCAGCATTTCGGTCACACCGAAACCTTTAAGATCTACGAAGTGGAAGATGGCCTCATCGTCTCTCGTGAGACCGTGGGCACCAACGGCAGCGGCCATGAGGCGCTGGCAGGCTTCCTCAGCGACATGGGCGTGAACGCTCTTGTCTGCGGCGGCATCGGCGGCGGCGCGGAAGCTGCCCTCACCGCAGCAGGCATCGAGATCTGCTCCGGCGCCCAGGGCAATGCGGACGCGGCTGTCATCGCCTACCTCAGCGGCGAGCTTACCTCCGCGGGCGTCAACTGCGACCATCACGACCATGACCACGAAGAAGGCGAAGGCTGCGGCTGTGGCTGCAGCGGCGGCTGCGGCAGCTGCGGCGGCGGATGCGGCAGCACCCCCACCCTGCTCTTCGAAGGCCCCAACGCAGGCAAGCGCTGCAAGACCCACTATCGCGGCACCCTCAACGACGGCACCGTGTTTGACTCTTCCTATGACCGCGGCGAACCGCTGGAGTTCATCTGCGGTGTGGGCATGATGATCCGCGGCTATGACGAAGCGGTGGCCACCATGGAAGTTGGTCAAAGCGTTGACATTCACCTGACTCCCGACGAGGCCTACGGCTATGCCGACCCCCGCGCCATCTTTACCGTGGCGATCAATCAGCTGCCCGGCGCCGAGAATCTGAGTGTTGGTGAGAGCGTTGTGCTCTACACCGATGCCGGTCAGCCCATGCAGGTCAAGGTGGTCGCCCGCGACGACGTCACCATCACCTTTGATGCCAACCACGAAATGGCCGGCAAGGACCTGAACTTCCACATTGAATTGGTGGAAGTC
>JAFQLA010000112.1 GCA_017396725.1 Oscillospiraceae bacterium | reverse complement strand
AAGATGGAATTCACGGTGCCGATCAGGAAGTCGGCATACTTAAAGAATCCCAGCAGCCCCAGATTGACGGCAATAGAGGAAATTAAAGCGATTTTTGCGCTTTTTTTGCCCCGGTGACTCTCGATAAAGAGGCTGTGCAGCCAGTCGGACAGGGAGGAAATGAGCAAAAGAACCACATACACCGGCTCTCCGAAGGCGTAAAACAGGAAGCTCATCACCATGAGAACCGCATTACGCAGCTTCTTGGGCACGACAAAGTACAGCAGCAGCGTCAGCGGCAGGAAGGCGTATAAAAATGTTGCGCCGGAAAATACCATAGGCATCTCCCTCCTTCAAAATTCTGTAGTAGAAATTGTAACATATACTGAAAGTTTTTACAACTGCCGAAGCCTTTGACGACGGAAAAGAAATATAGTTCCATGCTTTCTTATCTTTTTCTTATCTGCACAGACTTTCTTCTTTTTACATAGTCTGACAAAAAAGGAAAAGGAGGCGATCTTTGTGATCGATCCCTATGATACCGAGCGGGTACGGGCGGTGTGGCAGCGGGTCCGAGCCGCCCATAAGGAAGCGATATCTGCGGAGGATTTTCTGTTGGAGGCGGCTTCTTTGGAATTGGAGCGCAGCCGCCACTGCCGTGCTCTGGCACGGCAAATGCCGCAGCTGCAATTCCTCGCAGGTCATCTGGAGCGCAATAGCCGTCTGCTGAGCCAAATGTACCAAAAACGCAGCGGAAAAAGTGGGAAAAAGCCACGTCTTTCCCCGGCGGTGGCACGGGAAAAGCTGCCCTTCGCCCAAGCCCTGGGTCAACTGAAAGGGGAATTGCTATCCTGGGCAGAGCGCTATGATCACGTGGCGCAGGCCATACCGGAATTGGAAAAAACTCTGCGGCAGCTGGCAAGAGAGAATCGAGCCTTAAGCCGCAGGATTCCCGGTGGAAAACCTTGACAAAGTGTCCATTTTCCCCTAAAACCGAGGCAAAAGATACCGCTGACACATTGAATAAATTCATGGGGGATCGCCTTTGGGGGCGATCCCTATGTTTATCTTGTAGGAAACGCCGAAATGTGGTACAATAGAAGAAAGGGGGGAGACCCATTGGAAGAAAAGTGCTATATCGCCATTGACTTAAAATCCTTCTATGCCTCGGTGGAGTGCATCCAACGGCGGCTGGACCCGATGACTACCTATCTGGTGGTGGCGGATCAGAGCCGCACGGATAAGACCATCTGTCTGGCGGTCTCCCCGGCACTGAAAGCCCACGGTGTCCCCGGCCGTCCACGCCTTTTTGAGGTGGTGCAGCAGATCCGCCAGGTCAATGCCCGGCGGAAGCTCTCCGCACCGGAGCAGACCTTCCGTGGGGCAACCTGGGATGCCAAAATGCTGGCGGCAGATCCTTCTTTGGAATTGGAGTATATCGTAGCGCCGCCGCAAATGGCGCTGTATATGGAGACCAGTGCTGCCATTTACCAGGTCTATACCCAGTATATCGCCCCCGAGGATATCCATGTCTATTCCATCGACGAGGTTTTCATCGATGCCACGGGCTATCTTCGTACCTATAACCTTAGCCCTGAAGGGCTGGCAAGAATGCTTATTGAGGCGGTT
>JAFQLA010000111.1 GCA_017396725.1 Oscillospiraceae bacterium | reverse complement strand
CGTCATTGATAAGCAGGGTGGGAAAGGTCTCTCTTTGATTTTGAGAATAGGGGAGGACGGAGAGCTGGCCGTCGGTTTCCAAGACGGCATACTTTACGGAAGTTATATCGAAGATCCCCTGTGAGCGCAGCTGCTCTAAAAGTTCATCCAGCGTAAAGCGGTTTTTTGCCATAGTCTTTTGACAGAGCCTGCCGTTCTGGATCAGCAGCGTCGGCTCGCCGCAGACAAGATTGCGAAAACGAATGGACTTGAGATTCAAGTATGATGCCAGCATGGAAAGAGACAGCAGCACCGCAATGGGAATGAGGCCGTTTGTAAGCGGAGCGCCCAGATCCTGCATGGGAACGGAGGAAAGGTCTGCAATGAGAAGGGTGATGACCAGCTCCGTGGGCTCCAGTTCGCCGATCTGCCGCTTCCCCATGAGCCGCAGACCTACCGTTAAAACAAAATACAAGATCACGGTGCGCGCAAAAGCGATTATCATAATGAGCCCCCTTCCTTTGGGGAAAGTATCTGCAGGAAGAGATGCTTTTATGCTGAAAACAAAAGGGTGACAAGCAATATTGCCTGTCACCTTTTTTGCTATATTTCGCGCAGCTCACATTTGCAGCTGCCGTCTTGAACATCCATAATGGCGTAGGAGGGGCGATAGCGGCCGATGCTGCCGGGGTTGAGAAGCGTAAGTTCGGCGGAAACATTGAGATAGGGCACATGGGTGTGGCCGAAAAGCACGGCGCCCACGCCCCGCTCCAGCCCTGTATAGCGGGCGATCTGGTAGCTTTCCTTTACCCGCAGAGCGTGACCGTGGCAGATGAGAAGAGAAAACCCTTCAAAATCAAGGCGTTTCTCCAAAGGCTCCTGCAGGGAAAAATCACAGGTGCCGGGAACGCAGTCCAGCGGGATATGGGGGAAGAGGGCGGCAAGGGACTCCGCGTCCCGCAGATGGTCGCCAAGATGAAGGATATGGTCAGGGTTGTGGAGTTCCACGGCCTGCGTCATGTGGTCAATATAACCGTGGGAATCGGAGAAAACCAGTATTTTCAAACTGCATCACCGTGCCTTTCTGCGCCTTATGATAACAAAAGCGCACCGCAATGACAAGAAAAAGACGGACGGTTTTTACCGTCCGTCTTTTTTCACTTGCAGTTCTTGTTATTCTTATTGGTGTTATCGGAAGTATGATTGGTGTTGCCGGTATTCTTGTTGGTGTTGTTGGAGTTGCTCTTCTTATTGCTGGGATTGTTGTAATCTTCGCGCATGCCGGGATCCTCCTTTCTCACAGGATGTGAGAGTAGTATCTGCGTATGCGCGGGATTTATACAAAATTTTTAGTTTTCGTTCAGCAGCTCCTGAGGAACGGTCAACTCTCCTGCCAATTCCCGGGTGAGAAGGGGAGCGGGAGCGTAAATATACTGCGTGCCGGAACTGTCGCTGCGGTAGGCTCCAAGATAAATGGTGTTTTCGATATCGGGATGGGCGAAGATAGCGCAGCCGTTGTACCAGCCGGTGGTCTCTCCGTTTTCATCGGGGACTTTTCCGAAGGTGGCTTTGGTAACTTTGCCTGCTTCGGTAAAGCCTTCGGGCAGAACGGTGCCTGCTTTGATATCGGGATTGGAGTGGGCGGCAGGGCAGTAAATACGGCCGTCAAAGCAGATCATGGGCTGATAGGAAAGGGGCGGGATCATAAAGGCGACATAGGTATCCTCCAGCCAGGGGGTGGTGATGCGGACATAGAGCATATCGGGGTACTGCTCCGAAGCATACACGGTGCCGGTAGCTTCAAAGTCGGCGCTGAGCCAGAAGTCGTCCAGCACGGCGCCCTCCTGGGCAACGGTACCTGCAAGCTCACCTACGGCGACCCAACCATCCTCTTCAGCGGGAGTATGGACCACATCGTGCCACTGGTAGCCGCGGCCGCCGTACCAAAGGGTGGGAGTGAAGGAGAAGAAACAACCGCCATCGCCGGTGGAAGAATCACCTTTGCCACTGCCGGGATCACCTGCATCCCCGGCGGCACTGCCGTCTGCGGCGCCTTCGCCTTCCGTAGCACCTTCATCAGCCGCGCCGCCGCCGGCAAAGGAGAAGCGGGGGAGAAGCAGGGTGCAGATCAGCACAAAGCACGCCGCCGCGGTCAGCAAATGCATCCACGCACGGCTTTCGCTGCGGTGGGGAGGAAGGGAAGCGGCGGCAACGAGATCATCATCGATAGCGCCGATGACGCGGAGCAAAGCAAGCTCTTTCATACAAAAATCCCCTCCTTTTGCAGTGCTTTTTTCAGTTGACCGCGCATGCGGTAGAGGCGGGCGCGAACCTGCTGGGGCGTGAGTTTGGCAGCTTTGGCGATGGCGGTAAAGTCATCGAGATACCAATAGCGGCGGATAAAGAGATAGCGGTTGAGCTCGTTCTGGGCGCGGAGGAAATCGGAGATATACTTTGCAGTTTCTTTGATCTCCAGTTCTTCTTCGACGGCGCTGCTGTCGCCAAGACAGTCTTTGAGCTCGTCAAGGGCGAGGGTGACGCTGTCGCCCCCGCGGCGGGCGGCTTTATTCTGGCGCCAGCGGTCCAGAGAAAGATTGCGGGTGATCTTGCCGAAAAAGGCAGAAAGACAGCTGGGCTTTTGGGGCGGCATGGCATTCCAGCTGCGAAGCCATGTGTCGCTGACGCATTCCTCCGCGTCCTCCCGGGAGGTGAGGATAGCAAGGGCGATGCTGCGGCAGTAAGCGCCGT
>JAFQLA010000110.1 GCA_017396725.1 Oscillospiraceae bacterium | reverse complement strand
GAGACCTGCAGGACGCCGTTTACACAGTAGCGCAGGGAGCCTTCCGTGTAGGAAAGGGGATAGACAGGGGCTTCCACAAAGGTGTAGCCGCCCAGATCGTCGGTAAGGGTGAGGTTTGTCAAGGCGGTGGGGCCGCTGTTGACGAGAGTGATGACATAAGTGACGTCATCTTTTGCGGTGTAATCGTCCATAACGGCGGTTTTGCTGACAGACAGCGTTTCCAGAAGTTCACCTGTGACGGTGTTGGAATTGGTGGTGCCGCCGTTATAGGAAAGTGTGGCAAAGTTGGTGAATGTTGCCATGATCGCCCTCCATTTGATTTGATCGATGGTTACCCATCTCTACAGAATATGCGCAGGGAGGGAGAAAGTGAAAAAGAAAACCGACTGAGAAAACTCAGCCGGTTTTATCGTTTTTTTAAATGCGGATGATCCCCTTGGCGGGTTTTTCCGCCGTGTAGGATACAGTGACTTCGGTGCCGACCAGCGGGGGATTGCAGCCGGCGCTGAGCCATTTTCTGCGGGTATAGACCGTACCGTCTACCGTGTATTCCACCTTAATGATGTGGGGGAAGGTAGCGCCGTCCAGAGGGCCGAACCGCGCGGGCTTGGTGTTGACCTTCAGCCACCACTGCTTTTTTACTTCCGTGATGCGGCCAAGCGTTTCTTTTACCATAGCGTGCTCCTTTCCTGTGTGCGATGCAGGTACTAATGCTATTATACTATAGCCTTATTTTGTTGGCAATAGAGAAGAAAGAACACTTGTCTTTTTGAGTGACTCTGCTATAATTGTCATGTTTTGATGCAATTTGAGGAGATGATGGAATTGAAAGGAAATATGTGCTTCCTCAAAGGACTGAAGGACGGTATCCCCGTAGCTCTCGGTTATCTTTCGGTGGGATTTGGTTTCGGTATTCTTGCGGCCGCGGCAGGCCTTTCGCCGCTGGTGGCTTTTGCTATTTCCGCTACCAATCTGACCTCCGCCGGTCAGGTGGCAGGTGTGGGCGTCATCGCCGCCATGGGTACTTATATCGAAATGGCGCTGACGCAGCTGGTCATCAATATCCGCTACTCGCTGATGGGGCTTTCTCTTTCCCAGAAGCTTGCGCCTTCTTTTAATACGCCTCACCGGTTGATGGTATCCTACGGTATCACGGATGAGATCTTCGCTGTGGCGGCAAGTCAGGAAGAGAAACTGACGCCTCAGTATATGTACGGTCTTATTATCATTGCCTTTTGCGGCTGGACGGGGGGCACTCTCCTTGGCGCTATGGCGGGCCATGTGCTGCCCACCGCGCTGACGGATGCCATGGGCATCATGCTCTACGGCATGTTCCTTGCGGTGATCGTGCCTGCGGCCAGAAAGAGCCTTGGCGTGCTGGTGGTCATCGGCGCGGCTGCGGCGGTCAGTATCCTTTTCTACTATGTGTTCACATCGGTCTCTGCCGGTTTTTCTGTGATCATCAGCGCTATCGCGGCTGCGGCTCTGGGCGCGCTTTTGTTCCCGGTGGAAGAAAAGGAGGAAGAGTAAATGAGTATTGTGATCTATATCGCCGTGATGGCAGGGGTAACTTACCTCGTCCGCATGATCCCCTTTACCCTTTTCCGCAGAAAGATCAAGTCCCGTTTCTTCCGTGGTTTTCTCTATTACATCCCCTATGCCGTGCTCAGCGCTATGACCATCCCCGCCATCTTCTATTCCACCAACAGTATGCCCACAGCCATTGTTGGCGCGGTGGTTGCGGTTGGCCTGGCATACTGCCGTTTGCCGCTGATCGTGGTGGCTATCGCGGCGGCCGCTGCGTCCTTCGTTACGGGGATCTTTATCTGATTTAGAAGCACAAGGTTTTTGCCTTGTGCTTTTTTGCTGCCCATTTTCATACCATGGTAGAAAAAGGACAGGAGGGAAGAAATGGCCTATCAGATATCCAGAAATGTTACGGCGAAAAAACGGCGGCAGAAAAAAACGGCCGGCGGAGAGGGAAGAAG
>JAFQLA010000109.1 GCA_017396725.1 Oscillospiraceae bacterium | reverse complement strand
GGACAGCGAGGTGTCCAGCGCGGCAGAGGGGTTTTCGGGGACGGGGGTGGACTGGTGAGTCATTCCCCGCGCCAGACCGATGACAACGGCGGCGAGAATCATGACGATGGTAAGACCCCACGCCACGCCCTGTTTTTTCAGAAATTTCATAGAATTCTCCTTTCAGGAGATTAACCTCTCAGCTCGAGAAGCTTCTGCTTCAGCTCGCCCTCGATGCGGCCCAACTCCACTTCGGCTTCCTTGCGCTTTTGAGCGCCGTCCTTCTGGATCTGCATGACCTCGTCCAGAGTGGAGATAAGCTGCTGGTTGGTGTGCTGCAGGGTCTCAATGCTGACGATGGAGCGCTCGGCCTCCTTGGCGGTCTCAATAGTACCCATCTTGAGCATGTCGGCGTTCTTCTTCAGCAGGTCGTTGGTCATATCGGTGACAGCGGACTGAGCAGCGGTGGCCTGACGGCTGTGCTCCAGACCGAGGGCCAGAACCATCTGGCTCTTCCACAGGGGAATGGTGTTCACCAGAGAGGACTGGATCTTTTCCAGCATCAAGGTGTCGTTGTTCTGGATCAAACGTGTCTGGGGACCCATCTGGATGGAGATCATGCGGGTGAGTTCCAGATCGTGGATCTTCTTTTCAAAACGGGTGCACATCTGCACAAGGTCGTTATAGGCCTGCGCGTCTTCCTGCGTACCGCTTTTTTCCGCCTTGACGCGGAGCTCTTCCACCTCGCCTGCGCGAAGCTGGGCAAGGCGTTTCTTTCCTGCCACGATATACATGGTCAGTTCCTTATAGTAACGAAGGTTCAGCTCATACATCTGATCCAGCATGGCCACATCCTTCAAAAGGGTGATCTGATGCTGTTCCAGCTGGCGGCAGATCTTGTCCACATTGGTCTCCACCTTGCTGTACTGCGCCTTCATGGCCTCCAGAGACTTGCCGGTTCTGCGGAAGAGGGCGGCAAGGCCCTTCTTTTCCTCTTCGGGACCGAAATCCTTCAGTTCCACCACCAGACGGGAAAGCTCTTCACCGATCTCGCCCATGTCCTTGGCGCGGACATTCTGCAGCGCGTTTTCGGAAAAGCTCGCCACATTCTTCTGCGCGGCAGCACCGTACTGCAAGATCATGTTGGAATCTCTCACATCGATCTTGGCAGCAAATTCTTCCACAGCCTTTTTTTCTTCCTCGCTCAGCAGGCTCTCATCCACGATCACAGGCTCCACTTGTTTCTCTTCCTGTACGGGCGCAGGAGTAGCAGGGGTAGCGGGAGCTTCAGGCTGGAGCGTAAGAGCGGGCATCTCCATAGCAGCGGCAGCCGCATCGGGAGCAAGGGTCAGTTCAGGCAGCTTATAATCACTCATAGCGGTCGATTCCTTTCTTTTATCCTCACGGGCATACCGCCCACATTTCTCTATTATCATGATAATCCAACTGCTTTCCCTGAGCAAGAAAAATTTTTCCTCACAGGCAAAAAAACGCCGGGATAAGCCCGCGCCTATTGCGCCAGGCGCCGGCCGGAAGAACACGCATAAAAAGAGAGCCTATCTATTAAGACAGGCTCTCTTTTTATCTTCCGTACCGTCCCGTGACAGGGTCGGCAAAAAGCGGGATCTGCGGCGGCGCGTAGGTAAAGAGCACGAAAAGCGCCGCAAGGCTCATAAATATCACAACGCCCGCTATCTGCCACACGGGTCTGTCCCATTTCCCTTTTCGCATCACACCCCAGCTCACAAGCTGCGAAAGCGCGGCGGCAAAAAAGAAAATGGAAATATTAAACCAGTCCTGCGTGCCGCCTGCAATTCCCCGCGCGGTATAGAAAACGGCAGGGATCGCCGCAAGACCCGTCAGCACGCCCAGCGCCTTTGCCGCAAGGAAATTGGGATACTCCCGCACCAGCGCGAAAAGCTCCGCCGCGCTGAAGAGAAAATACGGCATGAAAAAAATCTTCATATGCTCCCATGTAGACTCATTCACCGCGGAAAAGACCGCGATTATGGCATTTTCGCCGCTCCAATCATAGGCAAAGTGCAGCACTGTTCCCAAAAAACACACCACACCAAAGCCGATCCACTCCCACGCCGCAAGCTTCTTTTTCATAAAAAACCTCCGCACAAGCTTTTTGTCAGCTTATGCGGAGGCTCGGTTTTTATGCTTGGAAGGCAAGGCGGTACACGCCCTTTTTCATATCGGGTGTAAGCTCCAGCTCGTTGGAAGCAAGGCAATAGACTTCCTCTTCGGCAAAAAGAGCGGTAAACTCTTCCGCCGTCCGCAGCACGGCATAGTCCTTCTCTCCTTCCCGATAGTGCATGGGAACGGTCACCCTGGCGCCAATGGCATCGGCTGCAGCTTTGGCCTCATGGGGATCCAGCGTGTAGGTGCCGCCGATGGGGATCAGCACCGCGTCCACAGCGCCGATAGCGGCCAGCTGCGCGGGCGACAGGGCATGGCCCAGATCCCCCAGATGGGCAACACGGAAGCCTTCGGCGGAGAAGATATGCACCGTGTTGTCTCCCCGCAGGGCGCCGTTTTCCCCATCATGCCTGGTATCGATCATCTCTACAAGGAAGGGGCTCTTTCCGCCCGTTCTTTTCTCCACACCCTCAAAATAGTTGTGGTCGTGATGATCATGACTTTTGTACACGGCGTTGGCCCAGGTATCCACATCGGCACAGCCATCCACCTCATGATACGGGTCGATCACAATGCGATAGTCCCCGCTTTCCAATGCAAAACAGGCGTGACCCAACCAGATAAGCTTCATGCCATCCCCTCCTTTTTCTTTCACTATACCCATTTCCCCCGCCCTCTGTCAAGAAAAAGGAGACGGTCTCAGACCGTCTCCTTTTCATGGATCTGCTTATTCTTTGGGTTCTTCAGGTTTATTGAGATTTGCGTGATACTTTTCGTAAAGCTCCTTCTGCCGTTCCTTTCTCTTTGTCCCTTCACGGCGCAGCAGAACGATGACCACCACAACGCCTGCGGCAAGGAAGATAAAGAGCACCCACGCGCTGGCAATGCCGATGACCAGGTCTTCCACGAAATCGATGGCATCGCTCAAGCCGTTCTTAAAGGCGGCGCCAAGGCGCTGACCGAAGGTAAGAGGCGCCTCATCCACATTTCTCAGCTTATACACCTCGGAAAGGTTAATGTGGATAGTTGCGTAATCGATAAGGGAATCGTAAGTGCGAAGAGAGCCGGTGAGCTGCTCGATGGCAAGCTCCGTTTCGCTGATAGCAGTTTCAATGGTGATGATATCTTCCATATTTTCCGCCTGAGAAAGCAGCTCCTGCAGCCGCTCCAGCTTGGTGCGCTGGGTGGTGAGGCGGGCCTCGATATCATAATACTGCTCGCTGACATCGTCCGCCGTGTCATAGGTGCTGACCACAAGGCACAGCTCGCTGACGCGGTCCATAAAGGTCACATACTTTTCCGCCGGCACACGGACGGTATAGTTGGCATAGCGGTAATTGTACTCCGTGAGATTGCGGGTTTCAAAATAGCCTCCCATCTCCGCCACCAATGCCGCCAGAGACTCCGTTACCGTGTCAAACTCGGTGGTCTCCATCTCCAGTTCCGCGGTGTAGATCATCTTGGCGCCGTTTTTCACCGTCACCATGTCACCGCCGCCTGTCACAGCGCTTTCCATGCTGTCCTCGGTGGCAAAATCATCCATGGGTCTGCTGGCATCTCCTTCTGCGGAGCCTGCATCCATGCTGCCGCCGCCACAGGCCGTCAGCATACCAAGGCACAGGATCAAAGAGAGCATCCATACAAAAATCTTTTTCATAAAGTTCCCACCTTTCTTGAATCCTTTGGGGCTTTCAATCCTATAGACGCAAAAAGTATGAAAAAGTTCCGCCTTTTTCCAAAAATTTTCAAAGGCGGAACGTATTTTCACTGCAGCTCGTCCAGCGTCAGAGAGAAGCTGGGCATAAAGTGCTCCATAAACCAGCCCACTTCGGGCAGGGGATTTTTTTCCAGCGCGGCTTTGCACTGCTCGGCAGCCTGACGGAATTCCATGTTGCCGGCCTTAAGCTCTTCCACGCACTTGATATAGGCAGAGATCTTATCTGCCGCCTTGACCACGGCGCGGATCTCCTCATCCGCT
>JAFQLA010000108.1 GCA_017396725.1 Oscillospiraceae bacterium | reverse complement strand
TGGGCCGAATCCTCCGCCGTAGTGTATGTCAACTCCGTTCTCGGTGCACGCTGCAACCGCAACTCCAGCATTATGGATATTTTCGGTTCCGTAGCAGGCTATGTACCTTACTTCGGTCTTCTGACGGATGAAGGCCGCAAAGCCACCTGGGTCATCGATATCCAAACCACCAAGAAACCCGAAGCACAGCTGCTGGGCTCTGCCATTGGCATGAAGGTCATGGAAGATGTTCCCTATATCAAGGGGCTCGATAAGTGGCTGGGCAGCGAACTGGATGACGCCGCCTGCACCTACCTCAAGGACTTTGGTGCCGCCACCGCATCCAACGGCGCGGTAGGCCTTTACCATGTAGCCAACCTCACTCCCGAAGCTGTGGAACAGGGCGAAAGTCTCATCGCGGAAGGCGCCAAGACTTATGTTATCGACGATGCTGAGCTCCAGCGCGTATACGATAACTATCCCATCATCTGGAAGAATAAGGACGCAAAGCCCAAGCTCTGCTTCATGGGCTGCCCCCACATGAGTCTCCAGCAGCTTAAGGACTGGACGGACAAGGTGGAGGCCGCGCTGAAGGAAGCCGGCAACAGCAAAGTCCTTATCCCCACCGTGTTCACCGCGCCCGTGGCAGTTCTCAAGGAATTTGAAGAGACGCCCTATGCAGCCCGCCTGAAGGCAACCGGCGTCATCACCTCCTACATCTGCCCGCTTATGTACATGAACAATCCTCTCTGCGGCAAGATGCCCGTTATCACCTCCAGCAACAAGCTGCGCACCTACACCACCGCCCGGTACTATACCGACGATGAAATTCTGGTGCAGATCACGAAAGGAGGCAAGTAAGCCATGAAAACTTTCAAAGGACGCGTCGTTGCCGCCGGCACCGCAAAGGCTGAAGCCGTAGTCTCCCACGGCGGTCTCAATACCCTTGCCTCTTTCCAGAAGGCTCTGCAGTTCGGCGATAAGAAGGCCACCTGCGGTGACCAGAACAACCCCGATCTTTACGGCAAGGAAATGGCCGGCAAGGCTTTGTGCCTGCCCCAGACCATCGGCTCCACCACCGGCGGCCTTGTGCTCTACTGCGCCTGCTCTATGAAGCGCCAGCCCGCCTGCATGCTCTTCTCCCTGCCTATCGACTCTCTGGCAGCTGCCGGCGCCATTCTGGCCGATGTCTGGCTGGATGATGTAAGCATGCCCGTAGTGGACTCTTTGGGCGAGGAATTTCTGGAGTATGTCAAAGACGGCATGACTGTCACTGTCGGTGAAGACGGCCTCGTTACCGTAGAATAAACGGCAAAACAAAAAGCCAACGGACTTTCGTCCGTTGGCTTTTTTATTATGCTTTTTACTGATCTTCGCCGAAATCAGCCTTGTAAGCTGCAGCCAGCTTTTCAGGCCAATCAGAAGTGGGCTCCAGAATACCGGTGAAGAAGCGCAGGGTCTTGGGCTCATGCACAAAGCGCAGACCGCCGATCATATCGCGGTGATCATAGACCCACTTGACACGGTCGATGACATATTCCACCTGAGAGAGGGTGAATACGCGGCGGGGCATAGCAAGACGCACCACTTCCATGGAGGAGAAATGTTCGCTGCCGTCGGGATTGCGCTCTTCGGAGAGGGTGCCGCGTTCCATACCGCGGATACCGCCGCAGATGTAGAAAGCGCAGACCAAAGCGCCTGCGGGATACTCTTCCTGAGGAACCTGAGGAATGAATTCGCTGGCATCGATATGGGCGCCGAGACCGCCGCCGGGGGTGATCACGGGGATACCGTACTTACAAAGCTCGTTGACGCAGTAATTGATAAACTGAGGTGCCTGACCGATGACATCCATATCCATGGATTCATCAAAGCCCACCGTCAGCGCTTCCATTTCCTTAACGGACATACCGCCGTAGGTGGGGAAGCCTTCGAACATGGGGATCAGGTCTTCCATGGAATGGAACATAGTCATATCGCGGACAAGGATGCCGCCGCCGCGGGCAAAGCCGAACTTACGGCCGGAGAAGTAAATGATATCAAAGAGGTCCGCGATCATGCGGGTGATCTCGCGGGTGGTCTTATCCTTCATTCCCTCTTCACGGGTCTTGATGAAATAAAGGTTATCCTGCAGCAAAGATGCATCCAGAACGCAGAGGATACCGTACTTCTTGGCAACTTCCACAGCAGCCTTCATATTGCTGTAGGAAATGGGCTGGCCGCCAATGAGGTTGGTGCCGGCTTCCAGACGAAGGAATGCCACATTTTCAGGGGTTTCCTTCAGAATGCATGCTTCCAGTGCTTCCAGATCGATATCACCCTTAAAGAGTTTATCGCTCTTGGGAACAAGACCTTCCTGCTTCACCAGTTCTTCCACATGACCGCCCATACGGGTAACATGGGCCTTAGCGGTGGTGAAATGGTAGTTCATGATAACGCAGTTGCCGGGCTTTACAAAGCGGGTAGCCAGAATGTTTTCTGCGGCGCGGCCCTGATGCACGGGCAGCAGATCGCCGATGCCGAAGATCTCTTCCAGCTTATCGCGCATACGGAAGAAGGTCTCACTGCCGGCATAAGCATCGTCAGCGCGCAGCATGGCAGACTGCATATTATCGCTCATAGCGTTAACGCCGGAGTCGGTAAGCATATCCAGGAAGATATGGCCGTTGCGCAGCTTAAAGGTATTAAAGCCTGCTTCCTGCATTTTTTCAAGGCGCTGATCCACGGGCAGCAGATTCAGCTTCTGCACGATTTTTACCTTGTGCATTTCTACAGGAACAGGTTTGCGGTTGTAAAACTTGATTTCAGACATGATAGTATCTCCTAAAATTTGAACTGCAATTACAATGCAGGTGTCTATGTAATCAGCACTAAACGCACTTTAGCACTTTTAATCAATAAAGTCAACCCCCGCTAACTCATTTATTTCCACATTTATCGAAATATTTTTTGCCGTTAATTTCCTATCTGCAAATGCCTTTATCGCATCTTACAAAAAACATTATCTGCAATTGTCTATAACAGAAAAATTATGGCGTCCCGCCCCCTTTCTCTTGACAGTAGAAGCAAAAAACCTTAAAATGTAACCAGTTACATTTTAAGGGAGGTAGTGCGTCTGAACATCAGAGAAATCGCGGATCTTGCCGGCGTTTCCGTTGCCACAGTATCACGCTGCCTCAACCAGCCGGAGAAGGTTGCGCCCAAAACGCTTTCCAAGATCCGTTCCATCATGGAGCAAAAGGATTACTCACCCAACCCTTCGGCCCAAAGCCTTTCCACCGGCCACACCAAAACGGTGGCCTGCGTGGTGCCCACGCTGAAAAACGAATACTTCAACCAATTGGCAGAGGGCTGCCAAAGCGCTCTTGCCGCTCAGGGCTACCGCATGCTGATCTACACCATGCAGGACGATGTCTCTTTTTGGGAAAAGCTGGATCAGCGCCATTTTGACGGGATGATCGTCTCCGGCGTAGGCATTCCCGGCGGTATCAGCGGAAAACTGGAGAAATTCACCGTACCCTTCGTGGTCATTGACCATCCCGAAGAGCTGGGTGAGCGGCAGGATATCTCCACCGTCTATGTGCAGGACGAAGCCGGCATCGGCATGGCCCTTACCCATTTTTATGAAAAGGGCAACCGCCGCTTCGGCATCCTCACCGGCCCCGCAAGCGACACCTCTTCTCTTGCCAAGCGCCGTATCCGCGCCGTGGAAGAATTCTTCCGCCGGCACACAGACTGCTCTTTTACCATGGAGCCCGCCGATTACACCGACCTATCCCTGACAGAAAAAGCATGCGGACAGCTCCTTTCCGGCACTTCCCATCCCACTGCCATCTTTGCCTTCAACGACATGATCGCCGCCGGCGCGCTGCGCTGCCTTTTAAAGCGCGGCATTTCCGTACCCAAAGAAATTGAACTCATCGGCTTTGACGATATCCCCTTAAGTTCTTTCTTCACCCCTTCCCTTTCCACCATCGCCGCTCCCAACCGCAAGCTGGGCGAAAAGGCCGTGGAACTTCTTTTCCGCCGACTGCGGGGTGACACCGAACCCGTCCACCTGCTCTACGGCGTAGAACTTCTGCTGCGGGAAAGCACCCGCACCTGACCGTTCATCCGGCAGTTTAACTGCATTGTGAAATAATATTTTATATTTTTTATATTCGAGAGGAGAACAACATTATGGGTAAGATCAAGAGACTCAACCACATCTTCCGTGAAGACGGCAACGCTATCATCACCGCATTTGACCACGGCCAGAACTCCGGCCCCATGCCCGGCATCGCTGATCTGGGTGCTGCTCTCAAGCAGGTGATCGACGCCGGTACCGACGCCGTTATTCTCAACATCGGTATGGCCCGCAAGCACGAAAAGCTCCTTGGCCGCACCGGTCTCATCGTCCGCACCGATTTCCCCTGCACTGACTATGCCCGCGGCGCTCATGACAGCATGATCTGCACCACCGTAGAAGAAGCCGTCAAGGCTGGTGCTGATGCCGTTCTCTTTGCAGGCGGTCCCGATATCTCCGGCACCGACATCGCTCTTGAACGCTGCTGCATCGACATTATGAGCCGTCTGCGCCGCGAATGC
>JAFQLA010000107.1 GCA_017396725.1 Oscillospiraceae bacterium | reverse complement strand
TGGCGCTTTCTTCGGCGGAGCTTTCCGCATTCAGCACGGTGGTGCGGCGGATGTTTGCCTTGGCGCGGGCCAGAAGCTCCCGCATGGAGAAGGGTTTGGTGATGTAGTCGTCCGCGCCGATCTCAAGGCCAAGGATCTTGTCCTCTTCTTCTTCGCGGGCGGTGAGGATGATGATGGGCACATTGTCACCCTTTTCCCGCAGGGTTTTGCACACATCAAAGCCGATCATCTTCGGCAGCATCACATCCAGCAAAATAAGGTCAGGCTTTTCCGTCAGCGCGAGGTTCAGCCCCGCCTCGCCGTCATAGGCTTCCAGCGTGTTGTAGCCTTCCCGCTGGAGATTGAAGCGCAGGATGTCCACGATATTCTTTTCATCTTCTACGATGAGAACCGTTCTTTTTTCCATGTATTTATCCTCCGATCCTTTGGAAACGCATATTCCCAAAAGAGCAACTGAAATCATACTTATACAAGTTTATAATACCACAGTTTACTGTCAAAATACAACTGATTCTCCCTTTTAACTTGAGATGAGAGTCTGGAACGCCGGCTGGGTGAGTCAAAAGAGTAGAAAGCACATTGCGGTTGTTTTTTTCGAGGGGAAAAGGTATACTGAGCCATAAGAATACATGTGCCGCAGGAGGAGACGGCTTATGGCAAAACGAACGGAATTGATGAAAAAGCTGCTGTGCTATGATCTCTTTACCATGCATCGGGAAGAGCTGGACTTTCCGCAGAACAGCCTGCGGGAGCTGATGAGCTGTTTTTACGAAGAAGATATTATGCGGGAAGCAACGGGGGAGATGCTGGAGCGCATGATCTGTGCCTTCCCTGACCGCAAGTCCGTCTGCGAGACGGCGCGGCTGATGAAGACCGTGAACCTTACCGACCATCTGCTGCGCAGAGGCTATGTGGTGCCCAAAGAAGACGGCGGTTATAAGCTGGAAGGCTTCTCTGAGAGCTGGAATTTCTTTTTGGAGAATCTGGATATCGATACTCAGGATATCATCCTGCAGGCAGATTATCTCGAGGCGCTGGCGGAGGTCGAACAGCCGGTATCCACCGTTGTCCGGTTCCGGACGATTCTCGATGCCTTCTCCCATTTGGAATTTATCATGGAGAAGCTGTGGGAGGCCGAGACGGATCGGCAGTACAGCGACAAGAGCTTTTCCCTGGAAGTGCCCATGGTCTACTATCAGGGGCTCTACCGCCGTCTGGCTAAGGATGTGGGTAAGGCGCTGCTGTATATGACCGAGCTGGGTGATAAGCGTGCCCGCCCCATTTTTGTGGGACTCACTCCGTTGAATATGTACTCTCTGTGGGAAATCTGCAAGGATGAAGAAGCACAGGGACTGAGCGGAGAACAGGCTGTGGTGACACGGGAACTGCTGGGGAAGATCGCGGAAGAGGGTTACCACTATCAGCTGGGCCCCTGCCGTTCTATGACGGCCTCCTTTGATTTGGAGGAGGAACTGGACAACTGGGAGAAAGTGCTGCTGGTTGCTCAGACGCAGCGGATGCGCCGCATGGGCGTGGAAGGCGCCGGAATTATGATCCATAAGCTCCTGAAACGGGAAAAGAGCCACTTTGGTTTGGCAGGCTTCATGCTGCGGTTTTGCCGCCAGAGGGTCAAACGGGGAGAGACGGTCGCCCTGTGGGAAGTGGAGATCCTTGAGAGGTATTTTAACCGCATCATGGAACAGATCGATCTGGAGATCAAAGAAGACCACTATGTGCAGCCGGAATACTATGATACCCGGAGGATATATGCCCTCTATCTGGATTGGATCGCGGAGATGAGAGCGGCTGTTGCTCCGGAAGGATCTGCCGCACCGGTGGAGGCGGAGAAAAAGGAAGTCCAGCCGGTGGGGGAAAAACCGGCGCCTGCTCCCAAACCCGTTTCCGCGCCTGCTCCTAAGCCTGCTCCTGCTCCCGCACCTAAACCTGCTCCTAAGCCCGTACCCAAACCGGCACCCGCTCCCGCGCACAAACCTGCTCCCAAGCCGGCAGAAAAGAAGAAAGAAAAAGCGGAAAAGCCGGTATCTAAACCGCTGGCCTTTATTAAGGGCGGTGTGGCCATTGCGCTGCTGGTGTTCCTGCTCTTCTCTCCTGCGGCGGCTTTCCTTTGGACCGAGGAGGCTATGGTTATTGTCAAGTTTGTTGTCATCGTGATTTGCGCCATTCTGGGTGCCATCATCGGCGGTTTCGGCGGATTCTGCTCCGGAGGCGTTGGCGCGGCGGTGGTTATGCTGGTGCTGCCCTATTTCGTGGAACTGGATACGCTGATAAAAATCGTGCTGGCTCTTGTGCTGGGCGGTTACGGCCTTTATCAGCTGCTGGCGGCGCTGACGGCATCGAAGAAAACAGAAAAGAAGCCAGAGAAATGATAGAAAGAAAGGCGGCCGTTGGGCCGTCTTTCTTACCTTGGAGAAAGGGCTTCCTGCCTGACCTCCGTTTTGTGGGAAAAGAGTCGACAGATTTCCTGCCTTGAACATTGGCGGAAGATGTGTTATAATATTTCGCAGTTTGAAACGCAAAGGAAGGAGGCGCCTCCATGGAAGGGAAAAAAGGCATCAAGATCGCCGCGGCCAACCGCAAGGCATACCATGACTATTTCGTGGAGGATAAGTACGAGGCGGGCATCGAGCTTTTCGGCACGGAAGTCAAGTCCATCCGCAAAGGCACCCTGAACCTCAAGGACTCCTACTGCGTGGTAAAAAACGGCGAGATCTATGTCCACAGCCTGCATATTTCCCCTTATGAGCAGGGAAACATCTTCAATAAGGATCCTGACCGTCCCAAGCGGCTTTTGATGCACAAGCGGGAGATCAACCGTCTCCATGCCCTCGTCAAGCAGGATGGGTACACCTTGGTTCCGCTGTCGGTGTATTTCAAGGATTCCCGCGTGAAGGTGGAAGTAGGCCTCTGCAAAGGTAAGAAGAACTACGATAAGCGAGACGCTATCGCCAAGCGCGACGCGGCCCGCGAGATCGACAGAACCATGAAAATGCGCCGCTGATCCGCGGCAGCAAAAGAGAAAGGAATTTAAACTATGAGCAATCCTGTTGTGACCATCGAAATGGAAAACGGCGGCAAGATCGTTTGCGAGCTCTATCCCGAAGTAGCTCCCGAAAGCGTCAATAACTTCATTTCCCTTGCCAACAAGGGCTATTACAACGGCCTCATTTTCCACCGCGTGATCTCCGGCTTCATGATCCAGGGCGGCTGCCCCAACGGCACCGGCATGGGTGGCCCCGGCTACTGCATCAAGGGCGAATTCATGGCAAACGGCGTTGCCAACGGTATCCATCATGACCGCGGTGTTCTCTCCATGGCCCGCGCGCAGCATCCCGATTCCGGCGGCAGCCAGTTCTTCATCATGCATGAAGACGGCCACTTCCTGGACGGTCAGTATGCCGCTTTCGGCAAGGTCATCGAAGGCATCGAAGTGGTGGACGCTATCGCTGCCGTCAAGACCAACGGCGCCGATAAGCCCTATGAAGATCAGCGCATGAAGAGTGTTGATGTGGATATGAAGGGTCAGGTTTATCCCGAGCCCAAGAAGCTGAAGGATCCCTACGGCCGTTATTAATCAGAATTTAGAATTGCT
>JAFQLA010000106.1 GCA_017396725.1 Oscillospiraceae bacterium | reverse complement strand
CCTTTTGGGCGCGCAGCTCCCGCATAAGGGCGCTGCCGTCGCAAAGCGCGGCCTTTAAGAGCTTTTCATAGCGGCGGAAAGCGGCGAGAGTCATATACTCCTCGTCGATACCAAGGCGTTGGACGCCGTCGGAAGCGAGGATGGCGTTGATCTTGGCGCTGTATGGCTCCTGCGCCGTCACCAGCAGGCACTCCGCTCCCTGCACCGTCTTTTCCGCGGCTTCGATATAGCGGGAGTCGGTGAGGTAGTAAGCGCCCTTTTGGGTGATGAGGGCGGCGCCGTCGGAGCCGGTGGAGTGAAAGAGGGAGGCATAGAAGCGGTTGGCCTCTTCCGTGAGCAAAATGGCGTCCAGCGAGTGCTGCGGGAGTTTTTGGCGGATGGCTTCAAATCGGTTCATATTATCTCCTTATGAGGCGGCCTGCGGTCATGTGGGAGAATTCGCCCTTTTCGATGGCAGTCTCACCCATGACGAGGACGGTGTCCATGCCTTCGGCGTACTGATCGGGCTCGCGGTAGGTGCCCGTTTCGCGGAGAGCGTCGGGGTCGAAGATGTTGATATCCGCGTCATAGCCTTCCTTGATGCAGCCCTTGCCGGCGATGCCGAAGCGGCGGGCGGGGGCCAGGGTCATCTTGTGGATGGCCTGAGGCAAAGAGAGCACCTTGCGCTCTTTTACATACCGCTCCAGCACACGGACAAAGGTGCCGTAGAGACGGGGGTGACGGAGGCCGCTGGTGGGATAGATACTGTCGGAAATGATAAGGCCCGCTTCGTGTTTGAGCAGCAGCGCGATGTCCTCTTCGGAGGCCACATGGTCGATCATGGTGATCTCGCCTTTTTCCTCAGCGAGCATATCAAAGAGGGTGTCGAAGGGATCCTTGCCCTGCCCCTTGGCGATGTCGGCAATGGTCATGCCTGCCCAGGGCTTATTGTGGGGGCAGTTCAAAGAGGCCATGATGATATTCTCCCAGCCCACAAGGAGGGAGATATTTTCAAAGTCGGTGCCCGTTTCCATGCGCTGACGGATCAGCGGCCGCAGGGCGGGGTCCATCAGCGTTTTGGGCAGCTGTGCCACGCCGCCCTTCAAAAATTCGGGGGGCAGCACATGGAGGAGCAAAGTGGAGCCCGCGGTGTAGGGATAGACGTCAAACCCCACATCCGCGCCGCTTTTGCGGGCCTCCTCGATCATGGAGATCACAAGGGGCACCTTCTTGCCCCAGTTCTCACGGCCGATGGCCTTGAGATGGCTGATCTGCACGGGAATGGAGAGCTTCATGGAAAGCTCGATCATCTCCGCCACGGATTTTTCCACCTCGCTGCCCTCCTGACGCATGTGGCAGGTGACAAGGGTGGAAGTGCCCTGCAGGGGAGAGAGCACATCCAGGAGCTGTTCGGTGGTGTAGAAACATTCGGGGGCATAGCCCATGCCGAGAGATACGGCAAGAGCGCCTGCCGCCAGAGATTCCTCCAGCAGAGCCTGAATGGCGCGGACTTCCTCTCGGGAGAGGTTTTCCGTCAGAAAGCCTGCCACATTGGCGCGCAGCGTGCCCATGCCCACCTCGGTGCCCACATGGATGGGGAAGGCGCGCTCAGCGAGACCGTCAATATAGTTTTTCATGGAGTCAAGGGGCGTGCCGGCAGGCACATCCCCGTTGACGGCGTTCATGTAGTGGATGAGTTCCTGCGCGTAAGGCCCGCGGCAGGGAGCGGCGGAAAGACCGCACTGGCCGCCGATGATGGTGGTAAGGCCCTGCTTGAGTTCCGCCTTGCCGAAATCGGGACGGAAATAGGCGATATCGCAATGGCGGTGAATATCGATAAAGCCGGGGGTCACCAGTTTTCCCTCGGCAGAAATGATTTTTGCGGCGCTTTCGCGGGAAAGGTCGCCAACGGACACGATCTTGCCGGCGCGGATGCCCACATCGGCGCGGCGGGGCTGGGCCAAAGTACCGTCTGCCACGGTGCCGCCCAAGATGATGGTATCGAGCATTTTCACCATCTCCTTTCGCCCTTTATTTTAAGACGGCAAATGTGCGCTGTCAATGTTTTCAACCACCACAAAGTGTGGTGGACAGCGGAAAAGCTTTGTGCTATACTGTATCTGTATAATTAGCATTATTGTGTTCTGCGCCCGTGGGATTTGCCCTGCGCGGCGGAAATGGAGTGTATATGAATAAGAAGATCTCCCGCCTTCTGGAGTCGAATCTTACTTTATATTTTCTGCTGCTCCTCGCCTTTGCCGCAGCAGCCCTTTACTTTGAGCCGTGGCTTGGCGCCGCGGAGCTGGTGGTGGCGGTTTTTGCCTATCTCTGGCTGCGCCGCGATAACCTCCGCCGCAAGAGAAGCGTGATGCAGTACATCGAAAGTGTGGCAGGCAGCATGGATTCCGCCAGCCACTCCACCCTGGTGGATTCGCCCCTGCCCAGCATGGTCTTCCGGCCCGAAACGCAGGAGATCCTCTGGAGCAATGAGAGCTTCCGCGCCGTGGTGGATTCCAAGGAACAGATCTTTGATAAGCGTGTGGGCGATGTTCTGCCCAATTTCTCCACCCGCTGGCTGCTGGAAGGCCGTCAGGAATGCCCTGAGCGGGTCATCGTGGGGCAGCGCCGCTACCGTGTTTACGGCAGCATGGTCCGCGCGCAGGCGAAAAACGCCCCTGCCGGCTATCTTGCCACCACCTACTGGATCGATACCACCGAAGCGGATATGAAGACCCTGCGCTACTCCGCCTCCCGCCCTGTGGTGGCCATCCTCACCATTGATAATTATGACGAGGTCATGAAGGCCTGCCCCGAATCCTCCCGCTCCGCGGTGCTGGCAGCCATCGATGAAAAGCTCAACGCGTGGGTGGAACCCGCCAATGGTCTTTTCCTCAAGTATGACCGTGACCGGTATATTCTTGTTTTCGAGTCCTGCTATGCTTCCCGCATCATCGAAGAGAAGTTCCCCGTGCTGGAAGCCGTCCGCTCTATCACCGTGGGCGACGGTGTGGCTGTGACCCTTTCCATCGGCATCGGCAAGGATGTGGAAGGCTACGAAAGCCTCTTCAAGTATGCCTCCCTCGCTCTGGAAATGGCCCTTTCCCGCGGCGGCGATCAGGCCGTTGTGAAAAACGCGCTGACCTTCGAGTTCTACGGCGGCTAGTCCAAGAGCACGGAAAAGCGCACCAAGGTCAAGTCCCGCGTTATGGCAAACGCCTTGGGCGAGCTGATGAATGACGCGCGCGAGATCTATGTCATGGGCCATTCCTATGCGGATATGGACGCCATCGGCGCTGCCGCGGGTGTGTGCTGCATTGCCCGCCGCAAGGGCAAAAAGGCCCACATCGTGGTGGATCTTGCCAAAAACTCCGCTATGGATGTTATCGACCTTCTGCGGGAGAACGAGGAATACGAAGATGTATTCATCTCCCCTGAAGAAGCCTTTTTGAAGGCGCAGGCAGGTGACCTTCTGGTGGTGGTGGACTGCAACCGTCCCGAGACGGTGGAATCCCGCCAGCTGCTGGAATCCTGCAATCAGGTGGCAGTGATCGACCATCACCGCCGCGCCGCCACCTATATCGAAGACCCCGCTCTCAATTTCCACGAGCCGTACGCCTCCTCTGCCAGCGAGCTGGTGAGTGAGCTTTTGCAGTATCTCACCGAAAGCGGCGATATCCTTCGCTCCGAAGCCGAAGCGCTGCTGGCAGGCATTATGCTGGACACCAAGCGCTTTACCATGCGCACCGGCTCCCGCACCTTTGAGGCGGCAGCTTTCCTGCGCCGTGTGGGCGCCAACCCCGTGGATGTGATCCGCCTCTTCCAGAATGATCTGGAGGAAATGGTCACCCGTTACAGCATCATCCGCCATGCCGAGATGTACCGCGATTCCATCGCCATCGCCGCGGTGGAAGAGAATGTGGACCGCGTGATCGCGGCGCAGGCGGCAGACGAGCTTTTGAGCCTGCGCGGCGTGGATGCCAGCTTCGTGCTCTACCGCAGCGGCAACGCCGTGGCCATGAGCGGCCGCAGCAACGGGGATGTAAATGTGCAGATCGTGCTGGAGCGCCTTGGCGGCGGCGGCAACTCCAATGTGGCAGGCGGCCGCGTGGAGAATGCCGATGTGGACGATATCCGCAGTCAGCTGGAAGCATCGCTGGATGCCTATTTTGAAAAGTAAGCGGGAAACCGCATTCTGAAAGATTGGAGAAACCGTTATGAAAGTTATTTTGCAGCAGGATGTAAAAGGTCAGGGCAAGAAGGGTGAAATGATCGAAGTCAGCGAAGGCTATGCCCGCAATTTCCTTCTCCCCCGCAAGGCAGCTGTCCTTGCAACCCCCGATGCCATCAATACCATGAAGCTCAAGGAAAAGGCGCGCCTGGCGCAGGAAGCCGCCAACAAGGCTGCCGCCCAGGAGATCGCAGGCAAGCTCAAAGAGTGCGTGGTGAAGATCCCCGCCAAGGGCGGCGCAGGCGGCCGTCTTTTCGGCGCCATCACCAATAAGGAAGTTTCCGAGGAACTGAAAAAGCAGTTCGGTCTGGATATCCCCAAGCAGAAGCTGGTGGTGGAACCCATCAAGAGCTTCGGCTCCTATGAAGTCAAGGCTAAGCTTGGCTATGAGATCAGCGGCACCGTTTATGTGGTAGTCAGCGAAGAGAAGTAAGAAATTCCCATCGGGAAGGAGGTTTTTCCATGCAGGATGATTTGCTGGTGCGGCAGATGCCCCACAGTCTGGAAGCCGAGCAGGCCGTTCTGGGCTCTATGCTCATTGACGCCAACTGCGTCAAGGATGTGATGGAAAAGCTTCAGGCCCAGGATTTCTATCTCCGCCAGAACCGCGAGATCTTTGAAACCATCTATTCCATGTTCGTCTACTCCCGTCCTATCGACGCGGTGACCGTGGCGGACGAAATGCGGAAAAACGAGATCTTTGATGAATCCGTTACCCGCGATTATCTCATCCAGCTTATGGAGATCACCCCCACCTCCGCCAATGTGATGGAGTATGCCGGTATCGTTCGCGACAAGGCGCTTTTGCGCTCCGTTGCCACCGCCGCGGGGGAGATCACCGCCCTGGTGCAGTCCGGCGCGGGCGAAGCGCAGGATGTGCTGGAGCTGAGCGAACAGAAAATTTACGCCATCCGCCGCGGCCGCGGCGCCCAGGAGATGGTGACGGTGGGCACGGTGCTGCCCGGCGTGCTGGACCATCTCAGCGAGCTGAGTGAAGCCGGCGGCAAGACCCTGCCCGGCCTTTCCACGGGCCTTAGCGCGGTGGACGCCAAGATCTCCGGCCTCAATAAGAGCGACCTTGTGCTGCTGGCGGCCCGCCCCGGTATGGGTAAAACCTCCTTTGCGCTCAATGTGGCGCTGAATGTTGCCAAGGCCAGCGAAAAGACCGTTGCCATTTTCTCTTTGGAAATGAGCCGCGAGCAGCTGGTGACCCGTCTTCTCTCCTCTGAGGCGCTGGTGGAAAACGGCCGCCTCATCATGGGTAATCTCAGAGAGACCGACTGGGTGAAAATTGCGGACGCGGCCTCTGTACTGAGCCGCACCGACATCCGTATCGACGATAACCCCCTTCTCACCGTGGCGGATATGAACGCCAAGTGCAGAAGACTGGATAATCTGGGCCTTGTGGTCATCGACTATCTGCAGCTGATGACCTCTGCCGGCGGCAAGGGCTATTCCGGCGAAAACCGCCAGCAGGCCGTCAGCGATATCTCCCGTATGCTCAAGATCATGGCAAAGGAGCTGCAGGTGCCGGTGCTGTGCCTCTCTCAGCTTTCCCGTGCCAACGAAAAGCGTGAGGATAAGCGCCCCATGCTCTCCGACCTTCGTGAATCCGGCGCCATCGAGCAGGACGCGGATATCGTTATGTTCCTCTTCCGTGACGATTATTATAATGAGGATTCCGAAAAGAGAAATGTGGCCGAGTGCATCGTGGCCAAGAACCGCCACGGCGAAACCGGCAAGGTGGAGCTCAAGTGGCTGCCCGAATACACCTCTTTCAGTACCCTCGAAACGCGGTACGACGAGGACGAGTATTAATCAAGCAAGGAGATCACTGTGGAGAAGGTCATTTCTTTCCTGCGCCGCCGCGGCATGATGCCCAAAGAGGGCAGCGCGGTGCTCTGCGCCGTTTCCGGCGGCGCGGACTCGGTGTGCCTTCTGCACATGATGCTCTCTCTTTCCCAAAAAGAAAATTTCACCGTTTATGCCGCCCACTTCAACCACGGCCTTCGTGGAGCGGAAGCGGAGCGGGATCAGGAATTTGTCCGCGGACTTTGTGAAAAGTGGGGCGTTTCCTGCGTTTTCGGCGCGGGGGACACCAAGGCGCGGATCTATGAAACGGGGGAAACCGTGGAAGAAGGCGCCCGGGCACTGCGCTATGCCTTTTTGACCGAGGCTGCCCAAAAAGTGGGGGCGGAGAAGATCGCCACCGCTCACACCGCCAACGATCAGGCAGAGACGGTGCTTTTCCGCCTGGCACGGGGCACAGGCTCCCTTGGCCTTGGCGGCATCCCCGCCGTACGGGGAGAGTTTATCCGCCCGCTGCTTGCCGTGAGCCGCGCCGAGGTGGAGGCGTACCTTGCCGCGCGGGAGATCCCGTATGTGACGGATTCCACCAACGAAGATGTGAAATACGCGAGAAACCGTGTCCGCGCCGAGATCCTGCCCGCTATGGAGCAGCTCAACGGGCGGGCCGTGGAGAACATCTGCCGCAGCGCGGAGATCCTCTCCATGGAAAGCGACTATCTGCAGTCCCTTGCCGATGCGCGCATGGGCAATCTGGAAGTAGGGGAGCGGGCGGTATCGCTGCCTCTTTGTGACCTTCTGGATGCGCCGCAGGCGCTGCGGGGGCGCATGGTGCGCTCCATGGCAGACGCGCTGGGGATCGGCAGAAAAGATCTGGGGGCTGCCCATATAGAAGAAATTTTATCCCTTCGCGCCGAGGGCGCCTGCGTTCACCTCCACAGTATGCAGTCAAGCATCGAGGGTGGGCGGCTCATTCTCCGCTGGGGCAAAAAGCAGCAGCGGGCGGTGCTGAAGATCGGCGGCCGCGCCGCTTTTATGAGCGCGGTATTTTCCGCCGGAGAGTGGGATGAGCATTCCACCGGCTTAAAGCTCACCGTGCCCCGGGGCGCGGAGCTTGTGCTGCGGCCCTGCGCCGCAAAGGACCGCTTCCCTGTGCCAAGCGGCAGCCGCGGCGTCAAGCGCCTTTTGGCGGACGCGGGCTACACCCCCGCCCAGCGGGAGCTTTGCCCCGCCGTGGAGGTGCAGGGCAAACTTGCGGGCGTATACGGCCTGGGAGAAAACCGGAGTATTCAATGGGAAGGGGAGACCCTGACTGTGGAAATAAAGAAAGAAACTGAAGAGGTAAGCTATGTATAAAAGCAATATGGAACAGGATATCCTGAAAGTGCTCTACAGCGAAGAAGAGCTTAAAAAGCGTGTGCAGGAAATGGGCGATCAGCTCTATGAAATGTACAAGGACAAGAACCCTCTTTTCCTGATGGTGCTCAAGGGCAGCTTCATTTTCATGGCTGACCTAGTTCGCGCCTGCCAGCTTAAGAGCGACATGGAGTTTATCGCCGTTTCTTCTTACCAGAGCGGCACCACCTCCTCCGGCAATGTGCAAATCCGCCACGACCTGCAGCAGGACATCACCGGCCGCGATATCATCGTGGTGGAAGATATCCTCGATAGCGGCAATACCCTGTACTTCCTCAAGAACTACTTCATGGCCAAGGGCGCGGCATCCGTTGCCGTGGTGACCCTGCTGGATAAGCCCTCCCGCCGTGAAAAGCCCATCTATGCCGATATCGCCGGCTACGAAGTGCCCAACGAATTCGTGGTGGGCTACGGTCTCGACTATGCCGAAAAGTATCGCAACCTGCCCTATGTAGGCGTACTCAAGCCCGAAGTTTACAGCAACTGAAAAACTGCAGGGGCTGCGGCCGCAGCCCCTGCTTCGCGCAAATCACTGACCCGTTAAAGGAGGATCGCTTTATGGAAAAGCGCCGCGGCGGGATCAACACGATCTTTTTCATTCTCATCATCGTGCTGAGCGCCGTATACCTTATTAATCTGGGCGCGGGCAAAAATGCCGTGCCCTACACCGAAATGTGCCGCCTTTTCGAGCAGGAGAAGGTGGAGAGCTTTGCCGTTTCCGATACCACCGTCACCTTGTATCTCAAGGACGCGGAAGACGGTGAGTATGTTACCAGCGAGATCTACAATATCGATCAGTTCTACAACGATCTGGGTGATCTCATCGAAGAGCAGCGCAAAGCCAACATCATCACCTCCGCCGAATTCAGCGGCGTGAAGGATCACAGCTGGATCGAGACCGTGGTGCCCTATGCCGCCATGCTCATCATGTTCTTCCTCTTTATGATGGTGATGATGGGCCGCATCGGCGGTGGCGGCGGCCACGATAAGATGGCCAAATTCGGCACTGCCCGTGTCCGCACGCCGGACGGCAAGACCCGCCGCGTCACCTTCCGTGATGTGGCAGGGGCGGACGAAGAGAAGGAAGAACTCGGCGAGATCGTGGGCTTCCTGCGTGATCCCGCCAAGTACAGCGCTCTGGGCGCCCGCATTCCCAAGGGCGTGCTGCTGGTGGGCCCTCCCGGCACCGGTAAGACCCTTCTTGCCAAGGCGGTGGCAGGCGAGGCCTCCGCAGGCTTCCTCTCCATCTCCGGCTCTGACTTTGTG
>JAFQLA010000105.1 GCA_017396725.1 Oscillospiraceae bacterium | reverse complement strand
TAGAGGTTGTCCTTCATCTTTTCACGGTTGGCGACGATACCGCTGATGCATCGCTTGTCAAACGAGCGCATGCCGTCCGAGAGCAGACGGACGGACTGCAGGAAATTGTATGCCATGACGGGCATGAACACGTTGAGCTCGAAATTGCCCTGCGAGGCGGCCATGCCGATGGTCGCGTCGTTGCCCATGACCTGCAGGGCGATCATGGTGATAGCCTCGCATTGGGTGGGATTGACCTTGCCCGGCATGATGGACGAGCCCGGCTCGTTTTCGGGAATGAATATCTCGCCAAGGCCAAGACGAGGGCCTGAGGCCAGCCAGCGGACGTCGTTGGCCATCTTCATCAGGTCGGCGGCAAGCGCCTTGACGGCGCCGTGGACCAGCGTCAATTCGCTCTTGGAGGTCAGGGCGTGGAATTTGTTGTCGGCGGTCGTAAAGGGCGTGCCGCACAGATCGGAAATAGCCTTGGCAACGGCTGTGGCGAAGCCTGCGGGGGCGTTGAGTCCCGTGCCGACGGCGGTGCCGCCCAGAGCCAGCTCGTAAAGCCCTGCCATGGAGGTGAGGATCATATCGAGGCTCTTTTCAAGCATTACCCGCCAGCCGCTGATCTCCTGCGAGAAGGAGACGGGAACGGCATCCTGCAGATGGGTGCGGCCGGTGGTGACGATGCCCTCGTTTTCCTTTTCCAGACGCGCGAGGGTGTCGATCATGGCGCGCAGGGGAGGGAGCAGCTCTTCATCAATGGCGCACACCGCCGCAATATGCATGGCGGTGGGATAGGTATCGTTGGAGCTCTGGGACATATTCACATGGTCATTGGGGTGGAGCAGCTTTTTTCCCAAAAGCTCGTTGCCGCGGTTGGCCACCACTTCGTTCACATTCATGTTGCTCTGGGTGCCGCTGCCGGTCTGCCACACCTTGAGGGGGAAATGGTCATCCAGCTTGCCGAGGCCGATCTCATCGCACACGGCGGCGATGGCGCCGCAGCGCTCTTCATCCAGCTTGCCCAGACGGAAGTTGGTGGCAGCGGCAGCCTTTTTCAAAACGGCAAAAGCGCGGATGATGCCAAGGGGCATGGTCTCTGTGCCGATACGGAAGTTCTCAAAGCTGCGCTGTGTCTGCGCGGCCCAGTAACGGTCGGCGGGAACCTGCATCTCGCCCATGGAATCTTTTTCGATGCGGTAGTCCATGTGTGTCCTCCTGCGAGTGAAAATCATCATATTATTATACGCCCTGCTTTGTAAAAAAGCCACAGTAAATTGCGAAAATTGCAAAAAAATGGGAGTTGCCAAAATTTTGGCGCACATTTTTGCTTATTAGAAAACTTTTGTCAAAAATTGGGTTCGGTGATGTGTTAATTTGTTGACTTTCTGCGGGAAAGTTGCTACACTTGGAATAGTGAGATTTGTTCGGGACAACGATCCCGCGGCACTTATAACAGGAGGTTTTCAGTCATGAAGTTTTCCAGCAAAGTAATGAAGTGTGGCCTTTCCCCCATGCGCAAGTTCCATCCCTATGCTGTAGCTGCAAAGGCTGCCGGCAAGTCTATCTATCACCTCAACATCGGCCAGCCCGACGTGGAGACTCCCCCTCAGTTCTTTGAAGCTGTCCGCAATTTCGAACAGCCCGTTCTGGAGTACGCTCCCTCTCCCGGTCTGCCCGTTCTCATCGAAGCAATTCAGAAGTACTATGACAATCTGAACATGCACTTCGAAAAGGATGAGATCCAGATCACCACCGGCGGCAGCGAAGCTCTGCAGGTCGTTCTCAACTGCATCCTTGATAACGGCGATGAGATCCTCATTCCCGAACCCTACTATCCCAACTACAACACCATGGTCAACACCACCGGCGGCTGCATCCGCCCCATCCCCACTTCTCCCGAAGAGGGCTATCACTATGCTGACCGTGCCAAGATCGAAGCAGTTATCACCCCCAAGACCCGCGCTATCATGTGCACCAACCCCGGCAACCCCACCGGCGTTGTCCTGACTCCCGAAGAAATGCGCCTTATGGTCGATATCGCTAAGGAACACGACCTCTTCATCATCGGCGACGAAGCTTACCGTGAATTCGTTTACGGCGGCGAACCCCTGCAGAGCCTGGGCGAATTCGCTGACGCTGCTGAAAATGTTATCGTTATCGATACCGTTTCCAAGCGTTTCTCTGCCTGCGGCGCCCGCGTTGGCTGCATCCTCTCCCGCAACAAGGAACTCATGGCTCAGACCATGAAGCACATGCAGGCCCGTCTCTGCGTTGCTACTCTGGATCAGGTTGCTTCCGCAGCTCTCTACGATGTCGGCCCCGAATACTTTGCAGCTGTTCGTGATGAGTACAAGCGTCGCCGTGACGTTTGCATGGAAAAGCTCTCCCAGATCCCCGGCATCATCTGCAAGTGCCCCAAGGGCGCCTTCTACATCATGGCAGCTCTGCCCGTAGACGATGCAGACAAGTTCCAGTGCTGGCTGCTGGAAGAATTCGAAGATAACGGCGAAACCGTTATGTTCGCTCCCGCCGCTTCCATGTACGGTACCCCCGGCAAGGGCAAGAACGAGATCCGTATCGCTTACGTTCTCAAGCAGGAAAAGCTGGCCCGTGCTATGGACCTGCTGGCTCTCGGTATCAAGAAGTACAACGATACCCACTGATCGATTCATAACTTATAAAAGACCCGCCTAAGGCGGGTCTTTTTTCTTGCATATTTTCCTGCCCCCTGCGGAAAGATAAGGAAAAAGGGGGCGCGTTATGGAAAAACTCAGTCAGGATTTTGAGGAGAACTGCCGCGTGCTGGATCAGCTCATCGGCGTGGGCCGCTCGTACGATGTGATCCACCGCACGCTTTTTGTCGGCGGGCGGCGGGCAAAGCTTTGGGTCATAGACGGTTACGGGCAGGACGCTGTGCTGGAGCGGATCATGTCGGTGCTGCTGCGGGTGCAGGAGCGGGAGATGCGGCAGGTGCAGACGGCGCGGGAATTCAGCGACCGCTTCGTCACCTTCTCTGAGATCGGTTTTTGCAGCGGTTATACCGAAGCTGCTACAGGGGTGTTCAGCGGTAAGACCCTTCTTGTGGTGGAGGAACTGGACGAGGCGGTGGCCATCGATGCCAAAGGGTATCCCGGCCGCAGTGTGGAAGAGCCGGCGGACAGCAAGGTGCTTCGCGGCGCGCATGACGGCTTTGTGGAAACGCTGGTTTTCAACACCGCGCTGATCCGCCGCCGTATCCGCGATACCCAGCTTACTATGGAGGCCCACCAGCTGCGGGGGCGCTCCAAAAGCGATGTGGTGCTTTGCTATATGGAGGATCGGGTGCGGCGGGATATCCTCACCGAGGTGCGGGAGAAACTGAAGAAGATCGATCTCGATTCCGTAACGCTGGCGCAGGAGAGCATTGCCGAGGCTATGATGCCGCCACAGTGGTACAACCCTTTTCCCAAGGTGCGCTATACTGAGCGGCCTGACGCGGCGGCAGCGGCGGTTATGGAGGGGCAGATCCTGCTTTTGGTGGATAATTCCCCCGCGGTGATGATCCTGCCTGTTTCCTTTTTTCACTTTTTAGAGGAGACCAACGACTATTACTTCCCGCCTTTGGTAGGAACGTATCTTCGGTGGATCCGCGGCACGGTGTTCTTTTTGTCGCTTCTTATCACGCCTGTGTGGTATCTTCTGGTGCGGGATCCTACAAAGCTTGGAGAAAGCTGGCAGTTTCTCGCGGTGCAGGATGAGGTGGCGGTGCCGCTTTTGCTGCAGCTCTTTCTGGTAGAATTCATCGTGGATGTTTTGAAGCTTGCCTCCCTCAACACCCCGGATACGCTGGGGCACTCCTTCAGCATGCTGGGGGCGCTGATCTTAGGGGATTTCGCGGTGCAGGCACGGTGGCTTGCCTCGGAAGTATTGGTCTACATGGCCTTTGTGGCTATTGCCAATTTCGTTCAACCCAGCTATGAATTGGGGTATGCCATCAAGCTTTGGCGGATGGCGATTTTGATTTTTGCGGGACTTTTCGGCTGGTGGGGCTTTGCCGCGGGTTTTGCCCTCGGCCTTTTGCTTCTTGCCACCACGCGGCCGGTTGCGGGGAAGTGGTACCTTGATCCGCTTTTTCCCTTCCGTCCCAAAGCGCTCTCCCATCTTCTGCTGCGGCACAATGTTAAAAACAGCAAATAAAAAGTGCGGCTTTAGGCGGCGTTCCATAGGGATTTATCCGGTTTTGCCCGGATCTTTTCCCCCGCAGGTATCCCATTTGTCCTTGAAATACACAAAGTATTCCTGCGTCCTCATGGAATACCTGCAAGAAAAAATCTCTCGCGCAAAACTGCATAGCACTTCAAAAAGAAGAGTTTTTCTTCACCAGAAGGCAAAAACCACGGTAGCTGCAAGCATACCGTGGCTTTTTAACGCACTATTGGGGGAAAACTCCCTTTTTGAAGCGGGTAACTCCCTTATGGAGCGCCGCCTTTGCCGCACTTTTTTATTTCCAAAATTCCATGTAATTG
>JAFQLA010000104.1 GCA_017396725.1 Oscillospiraceae bacterium | reverse complement strand
CTCTACGACTGGGTCATCGAGAACACCGACGTGCCCAGCAGGCCCCGCCAGATCGAGTTCGCCCGGCTGGGCATTGACCACACCGTCATGAGCAAGCGCAAGCTGCGCGCGCTGGTGGAGACCGGCCGTGTTTCCGGCTGGGACGATCCCCGCATGCCCACTCTCTGCGGTCTGCGCCGCCGCGGCTACACCGCCAAGTCCGTCCGCAATTTCTGCGAGCGCATCGGCGTTGCCAAGGCTGCCTCCACCGTGGAATATTCCTTCCTGGAGCACTGCCTGCGTGAGGATCTGAACCTCACCGCTCAGCGCACCATGGCGGTCCTGCGCCCCCTGAAGCTCACTGTGACCAACTATCCCGAAGGTCAGAGCGAGATCGTGACCGTGGAGAATAACCCCACCGATCCCGCACAGGGCACCCACGACATCACTTTCAGCCGCAACCTCTACATCGAAAGCGATGACTTCCTGGAAGTTCCCATCCCCAAGTATAAGCGCATGTATCCCGGCAACGAAGTTCGTCTCAAGGGCGCCTATCTCGTTACCTGCACCGGCTGCGTGAAGGATGAAAACGGCAATGTTGTGGAAGTCCTCTGCGAATACGATCCCGATTCCCGCGGCGGCGATCCCGCTGACGGCCGCAAGGTAAAGGGCGCCACCATGCACTGGGTGGACGCCGCTACCGCTGTGGACGCCGAAGTCCGCCTTTACGATAACCTCTTCTCTGACGCCCAGCCCGATGCTGCCGACAAGGATTTCCTTGAGTGCCTCAATCCCGAGTCTCTCACCGTTCTCACCGGCTGCAAGGTGGAGGCCAATCTGGTGGAAGACGCCCGTGCCTTCGCGGCAAAGGGCGAGGAGAGAAAGAGCTTCAACGCGCCTTCCTATCAGTTCATGCGCGTGGGCTATTTCTGCATGGATAACAAGGACTGCACCGCAGAGCGTCTCGTATTCAACCGCAGCGTATCTCTCAAGGACAGCTTCAAGAAATAAACATCCAAAGAGCCGCATTTGTTTTTACAAGTGCGGCTCTTTGTGTTATACTGATGCCAACATCTTTTAGGCAGGTGACCTTTATGAATGTTCAGGAAATTCTCGCCCGCTGCGACCATACCCTTCTTGCCACCACCGCCACCTGGGCGGAGATCCGCGCTGTGTGTGATGACGGCATTAAGTATGGCTGCGCCAGCGTCTGTATCCCCGCAAGCTTTGTGCGCCGGGCGGCAGTTTATGTGGAAGGAAAGCTCCCCATCTGCACCGTTATCGGTTTTCCCAACGGGTACGATACCACGGCGGCCAAGTGCTTTATGACACAAGACGCCGTTGCCAACGGCGCAAGTGAGATCGACATGGTGGTAAACCTCGGCTGGGTGAAAGATCAGCGCTGGCTGGACATTGAAGATGAGATCCGCAAGGTGAAAGAAGCCTGCGGCGGCAAGCTTTTGAAAGTCATCATCGAGTGCTGCGCTTTGACGGAAGAAGAAAAGATCAAGCTTTGCGAAGTAGTGTCGGGCAGCGGCGCCGATTATATCAAGACCTCCACCGGCTTTGGCGGCGGAGGCGCCACCCGGGAAGATGTGGCGCTTTTCAAAAAATATGTTGCGCCCCATGTGAAGATCAAAGCGGCAGGGGGCATCGCCAACTTGCAGGACGCGGAGGATTTCATCGCCCTCGGCGCGGACCGCCTTGGCACCAGCCGCGTGGTAAAGGCGGCAAAAGCATTGGAGAAAGGGGAATAATTGAATGGCAACTCCTCATATCGGCGCGGAAAACGGCGCATTTGCAAAAACTGTTCTCATGCCCGGCGATCCCTTGCGGGCCAAGTTCATTGCGGAGACTTTTCTGGAAAACGCGGAGCTGGTAAATAATGTCCGCGGCATCCACGGCTATACCGGCACTTACAAGGGCGTCCGCGTCAGCGTGATGGCCAGCGGCATGGGTCAGCCCTCCATGGGCATCTATTCCTATGAGCTGTATCATTTTTACGGGGTGGAGAATATCATCCGCATCGGTTCCGCCGGCGCCATCTCTCCCAGACTGAAGCTGCGGGATGTGGTCTTTGCCCAGGGCGCCTGCACCGACGGGAATTTCGCCCATCAGTACGGCCTGCCCGGTACCTTTGCCCCCATTGCGGACTTTAAGCTGCTGGAAACGGCGGTGGCGGTATCCCGCGAGCTGGGCGCGGAGCCTGTGGTGGGGAACCTGATTTCCTCCGATGTCTTCTATAACGCCGCGGGCAACACGCTGGATTGGGGCAAGATGGGCGTTCTTGCCGTGGAGATGGAAGCGGCTGCCCTTTACTGCAACGCCGCTGAGGCGGGAAAACGGGCCCTTGCCATCTGCACCATTTCCGACAGCATCGTGACAGGGGAGGCTCTTGGCGCCGAAGACCGCCAGAATACCTTCACCCAGATGATGGAGATCGCTTTGAATGTGGCGGTGAGAATGGACGGAGAATAAGGCTGCAGCACAAAGAAAAGATGCACAATATCCCCCTTGGTTCCGATTGACAGAGAATGTCCGTCGGGAGTATGATTTACTATATCCTTTAAGGAGGTATGATACTATGAATCTTTGCGCAGAACTGATGGAAAAAGACCTGGAAGCCAAGAAGATGAACTTTAAGTGCGGAACCACCAATAATGGCGATTCCGTGATCGAGTTCCCTTACAGCGGCAAGATCGCCAAGATGTATTTCTGCGGCGATGAGGGACATTATCTCTCCATCTATGTGGTGTATGAGAATGTTTCCAAGGACAAGACCGCGGATGTGATCTTTGCCTGCAACAAGCTCAACACCGAGTATAAGTGGGTCACCTTCTATGTAGATGATGATAACGATGTGATCCTCCATCTCGATGCTATTCTGGCTCCCGCTACCGCGGCTGAAGAAGCCTTTGAGCTGCTGGTCCGCATGCTGAAGATCGGCGATGAGGCAAAGCCTGTCATCATGAAGGCTATTTACGCCTGAGGGAAAAATACATAAAGGAAAAAAGAGGAGCCGACGGGCTCCTCTTTTTACATGTTGTTCCGGATATTGTTCAGGGCGCTTTTTTCAAGCCGCGAGACCTGCGCCTGCGAGATGCCGATCTCGCGGGAAACCTCCATCTGGGTTTTCCCGTCATAAAAGCGAAGGGACAAGATCTCCCGCTCCCGCTCGCCCAGACGGGCAATGGATTCCTTCAGGGCGATATGCTCCACCCAGCGCTCGTGGTCGGCGCCCTTGTCGCTGAGATGATCCATGACGCAGATATTGTCCCCGGCCTCGGAATAGACGGGTTCATACAGGGAAACCGGGTCCGCGATAGCGTCCATGGCGAAGACCACTTCCTCCCGCGGGATCCCCAGCTCCCGCGCGATCTGCTCCACGGTGGGTTCCCGCTCACCCCTGGACTGCAGGTGCTCTTTGGCCTGCAGGATGCGGTAGGCGGTATCCCGGGTGCTGCGGCTGACGCGGATGGCGCTGTTATCCCGGAGATAGCGGCGGATCTCGCCGATGATCATGGGAACGCCGTAGGTGGAAAAACGCACATCCTGCGTGATGTCAAAATTATCGATGGCCTTGATCAGGCCGATGCAGCCCACCTGAAAGAGATCGTCCACATTTTCACCCCGGTTCAAAAACCGCTGGATCACCGAGAGCACGAGGCGGAGATTGCCGTTGATGAGAGCTTCCCGGGCGGCTTTATCGCCCTCCTTGGTGCGGCGCAGCAGCGCCGTGGTCTCCTCGTTTTTCAGCACCTTCAGCTTTGCGGTGTTGACGCCGCAGATCTCCACCTTTCCCTGCATACTCTACCTCCCACACTTGCGATATTTCCAGTATCCCCGCCTTGCCGCCGCGGTATACGGCAGCTTTTTGCCTCTTTGTGACGAAAAAGGGATAGGACGGGCGGGGGAGGGAATAGATAATGGGGAGGTGGTGGATAATGGAATGCAGGATCCGTGAAATACGGTGCAAGGAAGTCATCAATATCTGCGACGGACGCAGGCTGGGCTTTGTGGGGGACATCGAGATCAAAATGCCGGAGGGTGCGGTGTGCGCGCTGATCGTGCCGGGGCCGTACCGCTTTTTCGGGCTTTTCGGGCGGGGGGAGGAGTTCTACATCCCCTGGGACTGCATCCGCCAGATCGGGGACGATATCATCCTTGTGGAGAAGGAGTTTCCGAACCCGAGCCACGCAAATGAGCGCAAGCGGGGGAGACGGTTCTGAACGGCAAAAAAAGAGGCAAAAATATGAAAAAAACGGCAGATTTTTTTGAAAAAATCCTTGCAATCGTATCTGCAGTGTGATATTATATTTCAGCATTCCGCACAGTTTGGGACTTTCTGTCTGTGCCCCAAAAGGGTTGGCAGAGGGAATGAACAAGCTGGAGGCACAACTAAATTTTTAAGGAGAAACAACAAAATGGCAAATCAGAACGTCGTATCCATGAAGGCTCTGCTGGAAGCAGGCGTACACTTCGGTCACCAGACCCGTCGCTGGAACCCCAAGATGGCTCCCTACATCTACACCGAACGCAACGGTATCTACATCGTTGACCTGCAGAAGACCGTTAAGAAGCTGGAAGAAGCTTACAGCTTCGTTCGTGAACTGAGCGAAAACGGCCAGTCCCTGCTCTTCGTCGGTACCAAGAAGCAGGCTCAGGAAGCTATCAAGGAAGAAGCTGCT
>JAFQLA010000103.1 GCA_017396725.1 Oscillospiraceae bacterium | reverse complement strand
ATTTCCAGGCACATAAAAGTATGGCACAGACTTCGGTTTCCCAGATTTTGGAACAGATAATCAATGCTTTTGTGAGTGTGCTTTGCTCGGCGATTTTGGCAAGCTCCACCGCGTTGATACTGCCCTTATCCCAGCCGCGGCGCATTTTCACCGTAACAGGGATGGGGGATGCCTTTACCACCGCTTCAATGATACGCCCCGCCTTATCGAGATCTTTCATCAAGGCACTGCCGTCTCCGTTGGAGACTACTTTCCCCACAGGGCAGCCCATGTTGATATCCAGAATGTCCGCCCCGGAGATCTCCGCCGCCATCACGGCGGCCTCCGCCATGCAAGATGCGTCGCTTCCGAAGATCTGCGCCGCCACGGGGTGCTCATCGTGAGCGATCTTCAAAAGCTGGCGGCTTTTCTTATCCTGATAGCAAAGGGCTTTGGCGCTGACCATCTCCGTATAGGTGAGGGCCGCCCCCTGCTCACGGCACACGGTGCGAAAGGCCAGATCCGTAACTCCCGCCATAGGGGCAAGGGCCAGGAGGCCATCGATTTTCACATTACCGATCATGATCATAGGCAATCATTCCTTTTCTGTAAATTGCACTTCTGACTTTATAGTATATCACACTCTATATAAAAAATCGACCCCGTGCTTCTATACGCACGGGGCCAAAACACTTTGGAGGGCAACCGTATTAAATCATCCATGTGAAAAGCCACAAAAGGCCGATGCCGCCTGCTCCTAAAAGAGCCGGCAGGACCGAGGCGCCCAAGGAGCGTTTTTTTCGCGGTGGTCTGGCGCTGCCCATGTAGCTTTGCACCACAGAGCGCGCCTCATCCACGATCTGCCGCTCGCTGACGCCGGGAGAAAACGCGTCATTTTTTACAATAAAAATTGCCTGCTCGAAAAAATTCGGCTCCGGAGAGTCGATAACGACCACACGCCGTGACATACCTTTGACCACTTCGATCCGCTCCTTTCGTTCACTGTAGGGAGTATTCCCCAAAAGAAGCAGACTATACCGCTTTCGGTCCGTTTTGCTCCAAATCCAGCCGCGCCGCGATCACGGAGCAATCGTCCTCGCCCCCGGTGCGTTCCATAGCTTCCCGCAAAATGTACTGCGCCAGTTCCTGCGGATCATTCCCTTGCCAACCCGCCAGCAGATTTTGAAGCCACTCATCGGTGAGGATATCGCTGATTCCATCGGAGATCAAAACGATGTATTCTCCCTCGGTGATGGCAGTGCGCAGGGCGTCGGGCGGGCAATCTCCGCTTTGAAGGCCCGCGGGCAGGCAGGCTCCCGTTACACGGCGGATCTCAATGCCCCGTTTTATATAGGAAGGCGCGGCACCGAATTTGTAAAAAGCCACCTCCCCTGTGCGGGCATCCACCTCCGCAAGATCCACCGTGGCAAAGGCGCCGCCTTGATCACCCTTCAGGCTGAAAGCCTCATTCAGCGTGCGAAGAGCCGTGGATACATCCACTCCCGAACGGAGAAAATGCCGCAAAAGCCGCACTGCCAAGGCTGATTCCCGCCGCGCTGCCTCTCCCGTCCCCGCGCCGTCACTTAAAACAAGGTAAGTCATGCCGTTGGATAAAGAAAAACTTTCCGCCGTGTCCCCGCAGACGCTGCCGCCCTTCTTAGGAGCGATGGCCACAGCGGAAAGGAGCCGGTTTTTCTCCATTCCCCCCGCCTCCACCGCATCGCGGCTCACCGTCACGGCCGTGGTGCGAAAAAGTTCTGCGATCTGGGCATATTGCCGCCTGAGATGCCTATGGGATTCCGCCAGGCGGCGTCGGTATCCCGTCCGCACAAGATAGGCGGAAAGCTCGGTATTGATGGCCGCAAGGAGATCCCCAAAGTGGATGCAGCGGCTGGAAAAATGAATGGGAAAATCCCGCCCCTGCGCCCGTCCCCGCTCCAAAAGCATGGGGGTGGCATCGTTAAAAGCATTAAAGGTAGAAATGTAATCTTCTTTCCAGCAAAGAGCGCAGAGGGTGCAGCCGCGGCACACCGATTCCGCCGAGCGGTCAAAGATCACCGCCGGGTTTTCCTCCTCCGCAGAGTGATCGGCGAGCATGTCATACACCTCGCGAAAAGCCGCGGAGAGGTCGGTGAGCTGCTGGCGCAGCTTGTCCGCCGCGCCTTCCTGTGTCCGCAGGCGCTTGCCGCGGCTTTCCTTGCGGGGCAGGATCAGAAAAACCGCAAGGGAAATCATACTCTCCACCAACATAGACGCCGCCATATCCGCACCATAAGGTAAAATGAAGCAGCTTGCCAAGGCAAAGATAACGGCCGCTGTCACCGCGCGGAGCTGACCTGCCAGAAAAGACGCGCAAAGAGCGCAAAGCGTCAAAAGCCCCGTGGCCGTAAGACCTCCGCCGCCTGTGGCGGCATCCATCAAAAGGCCGGTTCCAAAGCCTGCCGCGGCGGCAAGGCCCGGCTCACTCCGCTCCGCGCAGTAAAGCACCAGCACCGCAAGAGCGATCCGCGCCGGGGTGATCACACCCCAAAGAGAAAGATCCACCACACAAAGAAGCCCCGTCACCGCCGCGAAAAACTGCGCGATATGGTCCTCACTTCTTGTTTTGCCTGCAAAAAACCGTCTGTACAGCACCGCGCTTATCCCTGTAAGACCTATGGCCCCAAGGCAGCTGAGCACTTCTTTTCCCGTGGGATCCCCTGAAAAAACATAAACAAATTCCACTGTCGCTGTAAGCCCTGCCGCCACAAGAGCGCGGATATAAGGCTTTTTAAAAAACGGCGCATCGTAAAAGGCCATGGAGGCAGAATAGATCAGCGTCACCGCTGCCACAAGGCGCAGCCGCTGCGGAAAATCCATAAAAAGCGCCGCGCCAAGGATGGCGCCGCAGGCGGCAAAAAGTCCGTCCAGTTTCGCCCCCGCCGCTGCCACGAAACCCAGCGCAAAAGGCGCGCGGCCGCCGAAAACCGCGGCGCAGGATAAAATAGCGCCGCCAAAAAAACGAAGTCCCCAACGGGTAGGCGCCGACAGTTTTTCTTTCCATTTCGCTTTT
>JAFQLA010000102.1 GCA_017396725.1 Oscillospiraceae bacterium | reverse complement strand
GGGTCACAAATACCTTCTCGGCCAGCTCCTCCTGCGATAGGCCCAGCTTTGTTCTCAGCTCCAAAATGATGTTTTTCGTCTCCATGAATCATCACCTCAAAAGCATTGTAGACCTGCGAAACAGAAAAAACAAGCAACCCGCTGTTGCCTGCTATATCACCGTCAGCCACAAAAGCCCTGCCGCCGAAAAACAAAGGGCCGCGCAGAGCTTTTCCTTTTCCCGCTGGGCGCTTTTGCGCTGCGCCGCCTCGGCTCTCAGTTGTCGCTGCGCCTCATCCAGCTGCCGCAGCACCGCCTCTTCATCGTGGCCAAATGCCGATCCCAACGCGGCAACGGTTTCTTTTCCTCCTTCGGGAAGTTCCAGCGCAAGAGAGCCTTTTCCCCATGCCTGCTCCAAAGATTCGCCCTCGGAAAGCGCTTTTTCCACCGCGCGGAAAAACCCTGCTGCTTCCCTGCCGCACTTTTCTCTGCACAGCCGCACCAGCCGCGGCAGCGGCATAAGCGAGCAACGGATCTCCCCCGCCATAAAGGAAACCGCCTGCGCCATCTCCTGCAGTGCCTTGGTTTTTCTTCGCTCAGCGCTAATATGATCTGCACAGAACAAACCGCAGCCAAGCGCAAGCAGAACCGTTCCCAAAAGCTTCATGAAAGCTCCTCCACCCTGTAGCGCCGTCCCTTTCCTTGCCGGTCGATCCGCACCGCATGGGTGAAAACACCGGCACGCAAAAGCTCCGTGTAAAGCGGCTTTCGCAAAAGCTCCGCCTTATCTTTGGCATGGATGGTAGCAAGAAGCGAAACGCCGCAGTTGGCAGCCATAGTCATGGCCCGGATATCCTCCGCCGCCGTGATCTCATCCACGGCGATCAACTGGGGATTCATGGCCCGCAGGGCCATAAAGATCCCCTCCGCTTTGGGGCAGCCATCCAATACATCCGTCCGCTCCCCCACATCCATCTGCGGCGCACCGCCGTGCATCACCGCGATCTCACCCCGCTCGTCCATCAACGCTACGCGCAAGGGCAAAACTCCCGCATCCCCGTTGCTGGCAAGCCGCACCGCGTCCCGCAGGAAGGTGGTTTTCCCCACGCCCGGCGGAGATAAGATCAAAGTGGAAGGGAGCGAACCGCCTGAAGCTAAGAGTCTGACAGCCTCTTCCGCTACCCGCCGCCTCTCCCGGGAAATACGGATAGACGCGGAGGAAATATCTTTCAGATTTGTAATCTCTCCGTTTTTTACCACCGTCGTACCGCAAAACCCTGCGCGAAAGCCGCCCCGCAGCGTAATATACCCGTTTTTCAGCGTATGGGACGCATATCGGGAGTGTTCACAGGCCAGAGCGCAAAGCTCTTCAAGCTCCAAAGGCGTCACGATCTCCCCCAAAGGCCCCAGGGAGATCTCCTCTCCATCAATAACGATCGACGCCATTCGTCCCGCCCGCAGCCGCAATTCCTCTGCCGCTGCCTTCTTTTCCGCTGAAAGCATAGCCGCCCAGCGTCTGAGCCGCCGCGGAAGATAGGCTGAGGCCATGTC
>JAFQLA010000101.1 GCA_017396725.1 Oscillospiraceae bacterium | reverse complement strand
TGCCGAGGATCAGCGCAAGGAGCATAGCGAGAAAGAAGCCCAAGAAAGCGTGCTCCACAAGGCTGATGAAATCCGCCATCACCGCGCCTTCATAGATACGCTTTTGGCCGAAATGATAGGTGAAAAGATCATCACGGGCGTTGAGGATGCGGACAAAGAGCGGAATGGTCAATCCGATGGAAACGCCCATCATGCCGGCAAGGATGGTCTCCTCGGTTTTAACGGGGAAACCGCAGGGAAGATGGCGGGAGAGATCAATAGTCGTCATAGTAATCCTCCGTTTCTTCTTTGCTCGTGGCCTTGACGAGGGAAAGACCGATGAAAACAAGAGACAGGACATAGGCCAGCGCGTCACTGCCGCCATCATTAACCAAAGCGCGGTTCCAAAGGGCGAGAGTAAGGAGAAAAACGGGGAAGATCTCGCCAAAGCGCTTGCCGTTTCGCTGCGCCATGGGATAGCGGGCGGAGGCGAGACCCAGCATCAGGCAGAAAAGAGCGTTTCGCACAAAGCCGATGGGATCTTCCATAGACCAGAAGCCGCGGGCAAGGCCGGAGCGGAAGAAAAGCATGAATTCCGTGAGATCGCCGCCGCCCCGGGTGGCGATGTACCAGCGGGCAAGGCCGAAAATCAACAGTGCCTGGCAGAACCAGTAGAGGACATAGATAAGGGTATTGTAAAATGCCTGCCATAAAAAGACCTGCCGCTCAGAGATGGAGAGCCTTTTTAAAGTGTACCCCGTTTTGGCGGAAGCTTCCCAGCCGGTGCGGCAGAGGAAGAAAGTGATGGCAAAGAGCCCCACGGCAAAGAAAATGAAGAAAAGAGAGGTGGTCAGGGTATCCACCAAAGTGGCGCCGCGACCTAAAAGGATGCCGTTACAGGAGAGATAAAACCCCAGTGCCTGCAGAAGAGAGACGGCAAGAATGGAGAGAAAGACGCGGTAGACGGAGCTGCGCGCCATGAGCATAAAGACGGATACATGTTTTTTCATGTCTTTCACCTCATTCCCAGTAGTTTTCGATAAGGGCCAGCGCTTCTGCCTTGGTAAGCCCCATTTGCTTAAGGACTGCCACGGTGGAGCGGGCGTCACTTTCCAAAAGTTCTTTTTTCACCTGCGCCACGGTTTCCTCGGTGAGCACCATGCAGCTTTTGGCGCCGGTATGAGAGGCTACCAGCCCCTCTTCTTCCAGCAGACGGTAAGCCTTCTGCACCGTGTTGGGGTTTACGCCCAAAAGGGCGCTGAGGACGCGGCGGGAGGGCAGCTCATCACCGTTGACGATGGTGCCGGCAATGATGCCGCGCTTAATGAATAAAAGGATCTGCAGATAAATGGGAGTGCCATCCTCCATGAGGAAGGTTTCAAATGTGATCATAAAAGACCACGCTCCTTTGCAAAACTGTGTTACTCGAGTAATACGCTTCTGTTGAGTGTATTATATGAGTAATACAGTTATCTGTCAATAGAAAAACGCAAAAAAATGCGGCCTGCCTTAGGCAGACCGTATTTTTAACGCATTTTTTTGAAAAATTCGCTGAGGATCCGGCGGCAGTCCTCCGCCATGATCCCGCCCACCAACGCGGGGTGGTGAGGAAAATTCTCCATGAAGAGGTTCAAAACGCCGCCGCAGGCGCCCATGGCCTCATCCCGGGCGCCGTAATAAACTCTGGGGATGCGGGCGTTGATAATGGCGCCGGCGCACATGGGGCAGGGCTCCAGCGTTACATAGAGCTCACAGTCCTCCAGCCGCCAGGAGCCAAGAGCGCGGTTGGCCTCGGCAATGGCCTCCATCTCCGCGTGGGAGCAGGTGGCCTGCTTTTCTTCTCTTTTGTTGCGGCCGCGGCCGATGATCTCGCCGCCGCGCACGATCACGCAGCCTACGGGTACTTCGCCTGCCTCAGCTGCTTCTTGGGCAAGGGCGAGAGCCTCCAGCATATATTTTTCATCCATAGGGCGGTTCTCCTTTGGTATAAGGTGCGGAATATTTGTCCATACTTTCCCATATACATCCAACCGAGGAGGGGAACGCATATGCGGAAAAAGTTGCCTTCACCTGCCGATATCCGGCGCGGCGAACTGATGGAATCCATCGAGAGCGTGAAAACGGCGCTTTGCTGCGCTTACAATCATTTCGAGATGACCGCCGATCCCAAGCTGACAGAGGCAGCCATCTATCATATTTTGTCCCTGCGGGCCCGCTACGATTATCTCATCCGCGAGATGAAGGCGCTGGAAGCACCGTGTGAGGCGCGGCGGGAAAGCGGGGCGCAGGCCGCCTTTGAGGAGGTGAAAGCCGTGGGGTAGGGGAAATGGCAGCGCTTGCAGGCGCGGCAGTGTTCCTTGCGGCGGTGCTGATCCGTGTGTTTTCGGCGCCGTTTCGCATTGTGGGGCGGGTGCTTTTCAACACGCTCCTTGGCTTTTTGCTGCTCTTCGGCGTCAATGCCGCCGCTCCTTTGACGGGCCTTGCGGTGGGGGTGAATCTCTTCACCGCTCTCACCGTGGGCATCCTGGGAGTGCCGGGGTTGGGACTGCTTCTTTTGCTGCAGTGGGTATTTTAAATAAGGTACATATAAGGCTGCCTGAAAAGGCGGCCTTTTTTATCGCTCCATGGTTTCCTTGTTCCAGCCGTAGAGGGGATAGCGCTGCATGGCACCGAAGATCTTGGTGCGGAGGTTGGGATAGTCTGCTTCCAGCTTCTGGAGAAGATCCTTGATCTCCTGCCGGCGGGTCACACCGTCGGCGGGACAGGGGTTCTTGATAACGGGCAGATCCTCCCGCCGTGCCGCACGGGCAACATCGGTCTCCTCCACATAGAGCATGGGCCGGATCTGCATCACATCCATGCGGTCGAGATAGGTAACGGGCTGGAAAGAACCGAGGCGGCCTTCGAAGAAGAGATTCATCAGCAGAGTCTCCACGGCGTCGTCAAAATGGTGGCCCAGCGCCACCTTGTGAATGTCCCGCTCTACAAGGGCGGTGTTGATGGCGCCGCGGCGCATTTTGGAGCAGAGAGAGCAGGGGTTCTTTTCCTTGCGCTCTTCAAAAACGATCTGATAGATAGGCACATCCACCACCGTGTAGGGCACAGCGATCTTCTCGCAAAGCTCTGCCACGGGGGTGAAATCCAGCCCGGGCACGCCGGGGTGCAGGGTGATGGCCTCCAGCGTGAAGGGCAGGGGATAGAATTCCCGCAGCCGCGCCATGGCGCAAAGAAGCACCAGAGAATCCTTGCCGCCGGATACGCCCACGGCAATGCGGTCCCCTGCTTCGATCATATGATAGTCTTCCACGCAACGGCGGATCTGGCCTAAAATGTGCTGCATGCGGTGCGGTTCCTTTCCAAAACAAGAAAAAATGAATTTGCGATATGAGAAAACGGGAGCAAATAAGAGAAAACGAGAGATTTAGCGAGGTTTACTAAAGATAAATCGAATTGGTGTTGACTTTGAAAAAACCTTATGTTATAAATAATCTTGCGCGGTTGGGGCCCGGCCCCGATTTGCATCGCTTTCTTGAGTAATTTTACCAAGAGAGCCGGAAAAAGTAAAGTAATAGCAATTTATAATAAAAAACGGAGGAAACACTCATGTCCACTTTCATGGCTAACAAGAGCAACATCGAACGTAAGTGGTACGTTATCGATGCAGCTGGCAAGCCCCTGGGTAAGACCGCTGTTGCTGCAGCTGACCTGCTGCGCGGCAAGCTGAAGGTTACCTACACCCCCCACGCTGACTGCGGTGACAATGTTATCATCATCAACGCAGGCAAGGCTGTCCTCACCGGCAAGAAGGCTGATCAGAAGTTCTATCGCACTCACTCCGGCTGGGTTGGCGGTCTGAAGGAAACCAAGTATCGCACCCTGATGGCTGAAAAGCCCGAACTGGCTATGCGCGTTGCAGTTCGCGGTATGATGCCCCGCAACACCGTAACCAAGGACTCCCTGAAGCGTCTGCATGTTTTCGCTGGTGACACCCATGAACATCAGGCTCAGAAGCCCGAAGTTTTCGAAGTAAAGTAAGGAGGAACTGAAGAATGTATACTTCTAAGAAGCCCTATATGTATGGCACCGGCCGCAGAAAGTCCTCTGTTGCCCGCGTTCGTCTGTTCCCCAATGGTACCGGCGCTATCACCATCAACGGCCGTGACATCGATGATTACTTCGGTCTCGAAACCCTGAAGATGGTCGTTCGTCAGCCCATGGTCTCCACCGATACCCTCGGCAAGGTAGACATCGTTGCTACCGTTGAAGGCGGCGGCGTTTCCGGCCAGGCCGGCGCTCTGCGTCACGGTATCTCCCGCGCTCTGCTGCTGGTGAATCCCGAGTTCCGCGCCGTCCTGAAGAAGGCCGGCTTCCTGACCCGCGATCCTCGCATGAAGGAGCGTAAGAAGTACGGTCTGAAGGCCGCTCGTCGCGCACCTCAGTTCTCCAAGCGCTAAAATCTATACGATTTATCCCCGAAAACCTCGGTTTTCGGGGATTTTTTTCGTGTGCTTGAAGAATTCACCTCGGATCAGCTTTTTGATTTTTGCCATAATTTGGCTCGTTCTGACCCAATTTAACCTCAAAAAACACGCGTTTTTGAGGTTAAATCCGGCATTTGAGGTTAAATTTGAGGTTAAATTTCGGGCCGCTTTGTTGTTCTTACGCTCCCCCGTTCGTACATACCTCCATATACAAATTTAGGAGGTATGTACCATGGCAAGACCCAAGAAACCGAAATATGAATATGTGGAGAAACTCAACCTCTATCGCAAACGCGTCAAGGACAGCAGCGGAAAATATGTGGCGCTCTACGGACAGACGCCCGAGGAACTGACAGAGCGAATCCTCGAATTCAGCAGACTGCAGGCGCAGGGCGCAGGCAGCAGAGAGAATCCCTACTTCAACGATTACGCCCAGCGGTGGATGAATCTTCACGGCGCCAATCTTACCTTCGGCGGCAGAACCGATTACCAAAGCTGCATCGACTGCAACATCAAGCCCTACATGGAGGGAAAACGGATCCGGGACATCCGACCGGACGATATTCGGGAGCTGATGCTGGGCGTCGCACAAAAGAGCGAGTCCATCTATCGCAAGACCTATATGCTGGTCAAGCAGATTCTGTCCAGTGCCTGCGAGAACGGCTATATCACAGCCAATCCCTGCCCCTCTATGGGCAGAGGCGGTGTCCCGCCGAGAGAACGCCAGGCGCTGACAAACAAGCAGGCAGACACGCTTCTGGAGGCTGTAAGGGGCACTAAGGCCCATCTTTTTTGTATGATCGGTCTCTATGCCGGACTGCGGCGCGAGGAGATCCTCGGCTTGAAATGGGATTGCGTCCGGCTGGAGAAAACACCCTGTATCGAGGTGCGTCGGGCGCTGCGGTTTGAGCACAACCGCCCCGTAGTCTCCGACCGGTTGAAAACCAAAGCATCACGTCGCATCGTCCCCATCCCACCGCAGCTGGTGCAGGCGCTGCAGGAGGAACAGTTGACTTCCGCTTCGGAATTTGTCATCCATAATAGTGAAAACGACCCGCTCTCCGAAACCCAGTTCCGGCACGTCTGGAACTACGTTGTGCGCAGAACGGCAAAGAATCGCGTCTATTACCGCTACGTGGACGGTGTGAAGATAGCGTACCAAGTGGAGGCCAAACTGGGCGCAAAAGCGAAAAATAGCAACCTCACCTATACCATCGACTTTGATGTCACCCCGCACATCTTGCGCCACACATACATCACAAATCTTCTGTTGGCAGGCGTGGATATCAAAACGGTGCAGTATCTGGCCGGACATGAGCGCGCCAAGATCACGCTGGATATCTACGCCCACCTCACCTATAACCGCCCGGAAGAGATTCTGGAGAAGGTCAATGCGGCGTTTGGGGAGGGGTGATTCGTATTAGCAAGAAAAAGCAACGGCCTCGCACGAACAAAGG
>JAFQLA010000100.1 GCA_017396725.1 Oscillospiraceae bacterium | reverse complement strand
GCCTGCCCAGTTACCTACCTTTTCGTTGCTTCCGGTCAGGGCGTTGTACATGGTCGTTTTACCGCTGTTGGGATTGCCGGTCAATGCAATTCTCATGGTAATTCTCCCGTTCTGTAAAATCAAATAAAACTATCCGCAAGTTAGCTCAAACTAATTAGCCTAGGCTAACTGATGGGTAAAAATAAACGGTTAAAGACGAAGACGCCGAAAACCGCCTGCAGGCGCTATTACTCCTTTACGAGAATAGCCGCTGCCAGCTGATCGTCGATATTGTATCTGCCGTCCTTAACGGAAATGACGCAGCCGCTTCTGCGCCGTTTGACAACGCGGATGGATTCGCCGCTGTAGCAGCCAAGAGAGAAAAGAAACGCATTGAGCTCTTCATCGTCCGTTTCGATGGCTTCGACGATATAGTCTTTACCTTCCATTGCGCTTCTGAGATCCATGGTCTGCTCCTTTCAACCGCAGCGCGGTTAGTTCTTGCTAACTCCTCGATTATTGTACATCCCCACCCCCTGGTTGTCAAGGGAAAATGAAAGTTTTTCCAGCAAAAACCGCACAAGATTTTCCTGCGTTTTCTCCGCCGGTTTTCGGCAATTTGTGCCAAAAGCCGCGGCAGAATACTCTGCCGCGGCCCTGTAGGATGGAGGCAGCCGGTGAGGATGCAGGCCGACCGCTCCTGTAGTTTATTCTTTATTCTGATTGGGGCGCACGAAGAAAAGGCTCAGAAGCAGCGCGATGATGTAGAGCACCACCGTCACATAGAGCACCATCTGATAGCCCGTGGGGTTCACCATGTTGCCTGCGATCTCCACCTCTTCGCCGAAGTTGGTAACGATCCAGGTTGCCAGCTGGTTACCCGTGAGGCCCGCAAAGGCCCACGCGGAAAGGGTGATACCGTGGAGCGCGCTGATACTGCCCATACCGTAGTGGTCGCTGAGGAGGGTGGGTACATTGGAAAAGCCGCCGCCATAGCCTGCGTTGACCATCATGATAAGGGCCAGCACCAAGGCGATGAGAAGGGGGCTGCCCGCGCCGTTGGCAATGCCGCGGGTCACGATCACAAGGGCAGTGAGGACAATGGAAATAACGAAGATCAGCTTATAAATGGTGTTTCTATCCTTGAGCTTATCGGCCCAGGCGGAGAACACGATGCGGCCGCCGGCATTGAAAACGGCGGAAATGGTGGAAATGATACCCACCACAGAGGCAAGGCCCAGACACTTCACAATGGCCTTTTCCTGAGAGAGGAGCGCAAGGCCGCAGGTGATGTTGATGTAGAACATGAGCCAGATGCCGATATAGTTGGTGATGGGGCGAGTCTTGATGACCGCAAGAATGCCGGGTTTTTCTTCCTCGCCCTGGGGTTCATGCCAATCATCGGGCTTTTTCAGCAGCAGATGGCCCAGGAACATCATGATAAAATACACCACCGCGAGGATGAGGAACATCTTGTAGATGCCGCCCTCGCCCAGATTCTCCAGCATCCACTGCATGATAGGGCTGGCAATAGCCTTGGCAGCGCCGAAGCCCGCAACGGCAAGACCCGTAGCAAGGCCCTTTTTATCCTTGAACCACAGCATCAAGGTCTTTACGGGAGAGAGATACCCCGTGCCAAGACCGATACCCATGATGAAACCGTAGCACACATAGATACCCACAAGAGCCAGCACACTGCCTCTGTGAAGGCCGCCGTAATAGATGCACCCGCCGGTGCCTGCCATACCTGCGGCAAAGCAGATAGCAGCGATGAGAGAGGACTTATGGATATCCCGCTCTACAATGTTGCCGAGGAAAGCGGCAGACATACCCAAAAAGAAAATAGCAAGGCTGAAAGCCCATTCAGCCGCGCCCTTGGAAAAGCCGATGTAATCCGCGATCTCCTGACTGAAAATAGACCAGCAGTACACGGTACCGATGCTGCAGTGCAGCAGCAGTGCAGGCAGCGCCGCGCGGATCCACTTATTGGTGCGCCAGGATCCGTTTTTTGTAGTGCTCATGAGGAAAACACTTCCTTTC
>JAFQLA010000006.1 GCA_017396725.1 Oscillospiraceae bacterium | reverse complement strand
GCGGCGCATTATATGCGCCGCATCGCCGGCAAGACGCAGTTTATCGTCATCACCCACCGCCGCGGCACCATGGAAGAGGCCGATGTGCTCTACGGTGTTACCATGCAGGAGCGGGGCGTTTCCAAGATGCTGACCATCAATCTCAACGATATGTCCAGAGAATTGAATATCAAATAAAGCAAAAGGATTGTTACTATGGGACTTTTCAGCAAAATCAAAAAGCTGTGGTACGAAGCCACCGTATGGGATACTGTAGACGAGGATTTCTACGAGGAACTGGAAGAAAAGCTGATCCTGGCAGACCTCGGCATGCAGCCTGCTATGGACGCGGTGGAAGAACTGCGCCAGCGTGTCTATAAAGAAAAACTCCAGAAGGGCGACGATGTGCGCGGCGTCCTCAAGGAGATCCTGATCGAAAAGCTGAATGTAGGCAGTACGGAGCTGGATCTATCCACCAAGCCCAGCGTAGTGCTGGTCATCGGCGTCAACGGTGTGGGCAAGACCACATCCATCGGCAAGATGGCAAAGCGCTTCCGCGGTGAAGGAAAGAAAGTTCTGCTTTGTGCCGCGGATACTTTCCGCGCTGCCGCAGCTGATCAGCTGGAGATCTGGTCTGAGCGGGCAGGCGTAGAGATCGTGCGCCAGCATGAAGGCGCGGATCCCGGCGCGGTGCTTTTTGACGCACTGCAGGCTGCCAAGGCAAGAGGCAGCGATGTGGTGATCTGCGATACCGCAGGCCGCCTGCACAACAAAGCAAACCTTATGAGCGAGCTGGCAAAGCTCCGCAAGATCATTGACCGTGAAACACCGGATGCCGCCAAGGAGACCCTCCTTGTGCTGGATGCCACCACCGGTCAGAATGGTCTCATTCAGGCAAAACAGTTTAAGGAGACCGCAGGTCTTACAGGTATTATTCTCACCAAGCTGGACGGCACTGCCAAGGGCGGTATCTGCGTGGCTATCGCGCAGGAGCTGGGGGTACCTGTGAAGTTTGTGGGCCTGGGCGAAGGGGCAGACGATCTGCAGCCCTTTAACGCCAAGGAATATGTGGATGCATTGCTGTAACAAAGGAGAAAACTATGGCACGAGTAGACGGCAGAAAATGGAACGAACTGCGTCCCATTAAGATCACTACCGATTTTATCCGCTTCGCAGAAGGCAGCTGCCTCATCGAATGCGGCGATACCAAGGTGCTTTGCGCGGCTTCTGTAGAAGAGCGCGTTCCGCCTCATGTGGCGGAGGGCAGCGGCTGGGTAACGGCTGAATATTCCATGCTGCCCCGGGCCAACCGCGAGCGCAGCAAGCGCGATGTTTCCAAGCTCAAGCTCAGCGCCAGAAGCGCGGAGATCCAGCGCCTTGTGGGCCGCTCTCTGCGTGCCGCTGTGGATATGGAGCTTCTGGGTGAGCGCACCATTACCATCGACTGTGATGTGCTGCAGGGCGATGGCGGCACCCGTACTGCATCCGTTACCGGCGGATTTATCGCCATGGCGCTTGCCTGCAGAAAGCTGATGGAAGAAGGCGTGCTGGGCCGGATGCCCATTAAACACTATGTTTCCGGTATTTCCGCGGGTATCGTCAATGAAGAACTGCTGCTGGATCTTTGTTATGCCGAAGACAGCCGCGCGGAAGTGGATCTCAACTGCGTGATGAACGAACTGGGCGAGATCATTGAACTGCAGGGTACCGGTGAAGGCCGCGCTTACTCCGTGAAGGAGCAGCAGGCGCTGGTAGAGCTTTGCGCCAAGGGTAATGCGGAACTTGTGAAGCTGCAGCGTGAGATCGTAGGCCCTCTTAAGTAAGGAGAACAGAATGAAATTTGTACTGGCTTCTCAGAATAAAGGAAAGCTTGCGGAAATGAGCCGTATCCTTTCTGCGCTCGGTGTGGAAGTGGTGCTGCAGTCTGATCTGGGACTGAGCATCGATGTGGAAGAGACGGGCACGACTTTTGCCGAAAATGCCGCGCTGAAGGCTGCGACGGTGATGACCGCTTCCGGTCTTCCTGCTATTGCGGATGATTCCGGCCTTTGTGTAGATGCCCTTAACGGCGGCCCCGGTGTGTATTCCGCCCGCTACGGCGGCTGCAGCAGCGATGAAGAGCGCTGCCGCCTGCTTTTGAACAATATGCGGGGCGCTACCACCCGCGCGGCACATTTCCATTCTTCCATCGTCTGCATTTTCCCCAATGGGGATAAGGTGGAGGCGGAAGGGGAGTGCCACGGCACCATCGCTTTTGCGCCTATGGGCGAAGGCGGCTTTGGCTATGATCCGCTCTTTTTCGTGCCCGCGCTGGGCAAGACCTTCGCGCAGATCGGCAGCGAAGAGAAAAACGCCATTTCTCACAGAGGCAAGGCTTTGGAGAGCTTTGCTGTGAAACTGAAAGAATACTTGGAAAAGGAATAAGACTATGAGTTTAACGAGCAAACAGCGCGCGCAGCTGCGCGGCCTTGCCAACAGCATCGACACCATCATAATGGTGGGTAAAGACGGCATTGGAGAAAACCTCATCAAGCAGACCAGCTATGCGCTGGAATCAAGAGAAT
>JAFQLA010000005.1 GCA_017396725.1 Oscillospiraceae bacterium | reverse complement strand
GCAGGGATGCCCCGCTTCAATAGAAGCGGCAAGCTCTTCCAAAGATGCGCCGCGGTGTGCCGAGCCCTGCAGCCCCAGTTCCTGCCCCAGTTCCACCAGTTTATAGTGGATCCAGCCCTTGCCGGGGATATAGGCGCCGGTCTCCACGCCGCGGGCGATAAGTTCCTTTACGGAAGGAACAGCGCCGGGCAGGATGCCTTCTGCGATCATCTTGAGGGACACGATGCCGCAGCAGCGGTCTTCCCATTCGCGGGCCTCGTCAGCGGAGGAGAAGCCGTTTTCGATATAGCCTGCGGCAGACTGGGTATAAAAGGGAACAGTATAGGGGACTCGGTATGCAGCTCGCATGGTCGCCACCTCGCTTTTCGGTGATGGTGTGATTGTATCATGCAAATGGGTGCATGTCACGCAAAAGCAGGTGCAGGTATTGATTTTTTTTGCAAAATCCCGTAAGATAAACCGATAAAGCGAATCGCGGAAAGGAGGCGTCGATCGTGCTGTATTTTGAAAATAACTCTTTGGATCCCTATTTCAATCAGGCCTTTGAGGAATATATTTTTGAAAACTATCCTGACGATGAGATCCTCCTTCTCTGGCGAAACGGCCCTGCTGTGGTCTGCGGCAGCTACCAGAATGTGTTTGCCGAGGTGAATGTGCCCAAGGCTCTGGACGCGGGGGTAGCCATCGTGCGCCGACCCAGCGGCGGCGGCACCGTATATCACGATGAAGGGAACCTCAATTACACCTATATCCGCTCCTGCAAGGCAGAAGAAGTGACCTACGGCCCCTTTATCGAGCCCATGGTCAAGGCCCTCAATGCCATCGGCATCCCTGCGGAAATGAACCGCACCTGCGATATCGCCATCGACAATCTGAAGGTTTCCGGCAGCGCGCAGAAGATCGTGAAGGACCGTGTGCTCCATCACGGGACGCTCCTTTATCGCTGCGATCTCGCCTCCCTTAAAGCCATTGCCAACGGCCAGCGGGATTCCTTTGAGTCCAAGGGTACCAAGTCTGTTCCCTGGCCCGTGACCAACATGGCAGACCATGTGGCTGGAGAACCTATGGAGATGGCGGATTTCAAGGCGGGGCTGAAGGCGGAATTTGCCAAAATGTTCGCTTTGGAAGAGCGCTGCCTCAGCGAAGCGGAACTGGAAAAGGTCCGTGCCGCGGCAAAAGAAAAGTATCAGAGCTGGGAGTGGACTTTCGGCAAGTCTCCCGCATTCACCTGCCGCCGCACCTTTACTTATAAGGGGGAGGAGCTCTCCCTTTCTTACAGCGCCAAGCGCGGCGTGATCGAAGAGATCGAATTTGCGCCGGAAAAGAAAGAGTGGTCCGATATCCTTCGCGGCAAGCGCCTTTGCGTGGAAGAGCTCGAAGCGCTTTTTGACGGCGAAGAAAAAGACCTTTACCGCTATATTTTTTAGGAGAAAGCATATGAAAGAACTGAAAATGCCCCGCCTTCGCCCCGATATGGAAAAGGGTATGCTCTGCGCGTGGCTCAAGGAGCCGGGTGAAGCTTTTGAGGCAGGTGAACCCCTCTTCGAAGTGGAAACGGACAAGATGACCGGCGAAGTGGAAGCCGAAGAGAGCGGCGTTATGGGCCGCCAGCTGGTGGAAGAAGGCGACGAGGTGGAAGTCGGCGCCGTGCTTGCGGAGATCGAATAAGCTATGATCAAGAACATTTCCTGCTATATCGCAAATGATACCGATCCGCACTACAACCTTGCGGTAGAGGAATATCTCATGACCCATGTGGGGGAGGACGAGTGCATCCTCTATCTTTGGCAGAACCGCCATACCGTGGTCATCGGCCGCAACCAGAGCGCGTGGAAGGAATGCCGCACCGGCGATCTGGAACGGGACGGCGGCACCCTTGCCCGCCGGCTTTCCGGCGGCGGCGCTGTGTACCACGATTTGGGGAACCTTAATTTTACCTTCCTCGTCTCTGACGAAAACTACGATCTGGACCGCCAGATGCAGGTGATCGCGGAGGCCTGCCGCTCCATGGGCATTGCCGTGGAGCGTTCGGGCAGAAACGACATTCTGGCAGACGGACGCAAGTTTTCCGGCAACGCTTTTTATTCCCATCACGGAAAATCCTATCACCATGGCACGCTGATGCTCCATGTGGATAAGGAGAAGCTGGGTGCGTATCTCAATCCCAGCAAGGCCAAGCTGGAGGCCAAGGGCGTAGCTTCGGTGCGCTCCCGCGTGGTGAATCTTTCTGAGCTCTGCTCCGACATCACGGTGGAAAAGATGTGCCGCGCTATGGAGACGGCCTTTGAGAAGGTATACGGCCTTGGGGCAAAGAAGCTGCGCAAGGAAGATTTTGCGGCGTCCGAGATCGAAGCGCTCTACGCGCGCAACCACAGCTGGGAATGGAACTACGGGCAGAAGCTGCCCTGCACCTTCTCCTGCGACGCCCGCTTTGCGTGGGGCGAGGCGGAGATCCGCCTGACGGTGAAAGAAGGCTTTGTAAAAGCGGCGGAGGTCTATTCCGACGCTATGGAGTGGAACTTTGCCGAAGCGCTGAAAACCGCTTTTCTGAATGCCCGCTTTACGGTGGAGGACCTGCAGGCGCGGGTGAAGGAAAGCTGCCCGCAAACCATCGCGGAGGATCTCTGCGCGCTGCTTGCAAAACAGGATATCTAAAAAAAGAAAGCATGGTGGAAAACCACCATGCTTCTTTTATTGTTTGTGCTCTGCAAGCTGCTTTTGCCGAAGCTTTTCGTTAAGGGCGTCGGTATTCTTTTTGGTTATGGAATAAATAATGGCCCAGATCACAAGGTAGCCGAGAGTGAAAATAACGGTGAAAAACAAAAGCGGCGCTGCGCCCCGCGCCAACCATCCGTTGATGAGGTATACCGCAAGGTAGCTTACATATAAAACGCTGCCGTGGATCAAAATTGCCGCCATCAGAGATAGCCGCTCCAGTTGGTAAATGACATTCATGCCGCCTACGATGAAGGCAAGAGCAGCCAAAGAAACGATGCCGAGGCAGACCTCATGGACGCTCAGCGCCGTGATCCCTGCCTGATGCTGCAAAATAAGATAAAATACTGCCAATACCAGCGGGCCGAAGCCGCAGGCGATCAGACCGCGGCGGACAAATTCCGAAATGTACTTTTTCATACCCCTTCATACCTCCTTCTGATTTCCGCAAAGCAGCGCCGGGAGACATACTCCCGATAGCCGCATTGAAACACGGCGTCCACACCGCCGCTGAAAACTGCCGCAAACCGGGCGATGCGGTGTTCATTGGCAAGGGTAGATTTGTTGATGCGGATAAAGTAGGAAGGGAGGATATCCTCCAGCTGGCGGAGCCGCTCCTGCAGGCGGTAGCGGTTGCCCTCGGTGTCAATAGCCACTACTTTTCTGTCCAAAACCGTGATGCATTCGATCTCGCAAAAGAGCAGCTTTCGCATTTCGTCATCCCGATGCCCCATCACATGCTCCGCGCCGCAATAACTGCAGACAAGGTTTTCAATCTGCTCTGTGAGAGAAGAAGGGGCGTGGGCGGTGACTACGATTCCCTCTTCCGCGTTTTTGTCAATAATGAGTTGATACTTCATGTTTGAGATCCTTACTGTTTTTTCATTTGCCTGAGGAATGAGAATACGGCGCCTGCCGTGATCGCGGCGGCGTAGAGAAGGATCGGCAGGATGTGCGCCGCGGCCGATTGGAGATCTCCGCCGAATAAAGCCCGTTC